>NZ_JAJNIR010000008.1:0-94382 GCF_022385935.1 Mammaliicoccus sp. J-M41
AATTAAAAGGCTTATCTCCCAAAAATTACAGGAGACAAACCTTTGAAATAATATACTAATTAAGGTTTAGATTTTTGGGTTCAGTACAGTCTTGGCTTAATGCCTGAGTAAAGCCAAGAGATAGCTGAAGTCGTGGCTTAATGTCCGAATTAAGCCAAGAAAATACTAAAATCATACCGTTTCTTAACAACCACAACAAACTCACATCTTCACTTCCATCCACACCCACATACAACAGAAAAAAAGTAGCAGAGTAATCTGCTACTTTTTTCTTATCCGTTATGATATTTATATAACCATAAGACACCTGATTTAATGACTCTTGCTAAACGACCTGTTACGGTTTGTTCCATTAAATAAGCGAATCCTTGTTTTTCACCAAGTGAACCTACAAATCCTTGTGGTTTCAATTCTGGCATTTTTTCAGGTAGTGGTTTGTTTGCCCATTGTAATTTCATGACTTCAGCGATTTGATCAGCTTGTATTTCTGCTAAATATGCGCTTGGTGCATGTGGTAATGCTGCGCAATCGCCTACAATATATACATTTGGATATGTTGGAATTTGATGATATTGATTTACGATAACCCTTCTACCGTCATTAGTATCAACTGGAAGATTTCTAACGATTTCAACTGGTTGTATACCGGCAGTCCATACGACTAAATCAACGTTATGAATATCTTCATTGTTATAAAGTTGTCCTGGTTCAACTTTAGTGATATTTGAGTTTGGTACAACTTCTACATTATGTTTATCAAACCATTTTTTTACGTATTTACTTAACTTTTCTGGGAATGCAGGTAAGATTCGTGCACCTCTATCGAAAAGTTTGATTTTTATATCTTGTCTACTTTCACGTAATTCACTTGCAAGTTCTATACCGCTTAACCCTGCACCAACGATACCAACAGTTGCATCGCTTGGTAAGTCACATATTGCTTGGTATGTTTTGCGTGCGTTTTGTACAGTTTGAATACTATAAGTATATTCTTTTGCGCCAGGTACGTTGTGATATTTGTCTTCACAACCTAAACCTATTACAAGTTCATCATAATCAACTCGTGTATCTCCAACTGAAACAATTTGATTGTCTAAATCAATATCAGTAATTTCCCCATATACTGTATTAATTTTTTTATCTTTTGGAAATTGAACTCGAATATCTTTATCTGGTTTTGTGCCTGCTGCTAATGCGTAGAATTCTGTTTTTAAACCGTGAAATGGCATACGATCAATCAGCGTAATTGAATAATCGGAAGGTAATGTGCTAGGAAGTATTTCTTTCATTAAGCGCATATTACCGTATCCGCCCCCTAATAATACTAAGCTTTTCATCGTTATTCTCCTTTGTCCATAAATCAAATTTCTACAAATTTGTATGTATATATTTTATAATATATAAGTATACTTTTAGTATAATCGTTTTTGGCATAAACTACAATGAATGTTAAAATAGTTTAATGAATAAAAAGTGAGTAGGTGAACACATTGAACCCAATTGTCGAATTTTGTATTTCAAACTTGGCCAAAGGTGCTGATGTAGTGTTTAACAAGCTCGACAATGATCCAGAAGTAGATGTATTGGAATACGGTTGTCTACAAAATTGTGGACCATGTGCAAGAGGGTTATATGCATTAGTCAATGGAGATATGGTCAAGGGAGAAACACCAGAAGAATTACTTGAAAATATATATAGTCATATAGAAGAAAATTGGATTTTTTAGGAGGAATAAATATGTCAACTGTTATATTAACTGAAGCAGCAGCTTATGAAGTTAAAGATATGATGAAAAATAACGATATGCCAAATGGTTATTTGAAAGTATCTGTTAAAGGTGGCGGTTGTACGGGACTTTCTTACGGGATGTCAGCAGAAGAAGAACCAGCAGAGAATGATGAAGTTCTAGAATTTTATGGTGTGAAAGTGTTAGTAGATAAGAATGATGCACCAATTTTAAATGGTACAACAATTGACTTTAAGACATCTTTAATGGGTGGCGGATTTGCGATTGACAACCCTAATGCGATTGCAGCTTGTGGTTGCGGAAGCTCATTTAAGACAAGAGATGTTTCTGGTACACCAGAACAATGCTAAGGAATTGATATGTCACACTTGAATTTATCTTTATAAAAATATACAATAAAACTTGTATGTAAATAGTATTATCTTTATTTGTGAGGAAAAACACAAAGTGACACAACTTTCCTATAAGTGTCAAACAAAATTTAGAAAGTATAGGTGAAAATAATGGGATTTGAACGTAAAAAAGTTCTAGTATTAGGGGCAGGTTACGCTGGCTTACAAACAGTAACTAAATTGCAAAAATTAGTTTCAAACCAAGACGTTGATGTTACATTAATCAACAAAAACGATTATCACTACGAAGCTACATGGTTACACGAAGCTTCTGCTGGTACTTTAAACTATGAGGATGCTTTATACCCAATTACAAATGTAATCGACAGAAATAAAGTAAACTTCGTTAAAGCAGAAGTAACAAAAATCAACAAAGATGCTAAAACAGTTGAAACATCTAACGGTGTATTCGAATATGATATTCTTGTTGTTGCATTAGGATTTGAAAGTGAAACATTCGGTATTGAAGGTATGAAAGAACATGCTTTACAAATCGAAAACATTAACACTTCTCGTCGTATTGCTAAACACATCGAAGATAAATTTGCTAATTATGCTGCATCTAAAGAAAAAGATGAAAATGACTTAGCAATCTTAGTAGGTGGCGCTGGATTCACTGGTGTTGAATTATTAGGTGAATTAACAGAACGCATTCCTGAATTATGTAAAAAATACGGTGTAGATCAATCTAAAGTTAAAATTACTTGTGTTGAAGCTGCTCCAAAAATGTTACCTATGTTCTCTGAAAACTTAGTGAACTACGTTGTTAAATATTTAGAAGATCGTGGCGTTGAATTCAAAATTTCTACTCCAATTGTTGCTTGTAATGAAAAAGGTTTCGTAGTTAAAGTTAACGACGAAGAACAAACTTTAGAAGCTAACACAGCTATTTGGGCTGCAGGTGTTAGAGGTAGCAAATTAATGGAAGAATCATTTGACGGCGTTAAACGTGGTCGTATCGTAGTTAAAGATGATTTATCAATCGACAACTATGATGATATCTTCGTAATTGGTGACTGTTCAGCTGTTATGGCTGGTGAAGGAGACAACAAACGTCCACTTCCAACAACAGCACAAATCGCTATGCAACAAGGTGAACACCTTGCTAAAAACATCAAAAACATCTTCAATGGTGAGAAAACAGAACCATTCGTATACGATGACAAAGGTACTGTATGTTCATTAGGTAGCCATGATGGTGTTGGTGTTGTTATGGGTCGTGAAATTACTGGTAAAAAAGCAGCATTCATGAAAAAAGTTATCGATACTCGTGCAATTTTCAAAATTGGTGGTATCGGATTAGCCTATAAAAAAGGTAAATTCTAATTGATTCATTATTAAGTGTAGAGACCTGCTATTAGGCGGGTCTCTTTTTTTAAAGGAGGTTAGCTATGATATCTTTACCGCAAGTTATCATATCAATGGCATTATTTTTTGTTCTGTTTTTTGGAATCGCTTTTATATTAAATATGCTATTAAAAGGTACTTGGTTAATGGTCGTACTTTATCCATTTGTTATTTTTGCAATTGTAGATAAAATTTCCACAGCTATGTACTTTACAGATCCAGCAACTGCATTTTCAAAACTTATTACAGGTTTAACACATATACATACTGCGGATATATTAATGCTTGGTTCAGGATGGATTGGCGCGATTGTCGCAGGATTTGTTATAAGGAATTTACGAAGAAGCGGTTATTCAATGTTTTAACAAAAGGGGATAATAATGATGAATATAAAAATCAAAAAAACATATTCTAATAATGAACATCCGATTGTAATCGGTTGTCCAAGTCATTTAAATCAAATGCACAATTTTGATGAAATTGATCAAATTTTAGGCGGACAACTTGAAAATTTAAAAAAACAACAAATTATTAGTAGCGAACTTGGTAAAATCACTAGTACAGCGATTATCGTAAATGGACAAGTCGTTAAATTAATTGCTGTAGGGCTAAGTAACTTAAAAGAAATTAAAGAAAATGACTATCAAGTTGTGTACGGAAACTTAAGCAGATATTTACAAAGTAATAGAATTGAAGAAGTACATTTGTTAGATGATACGTTTGTATCACAAAATGTATCTCATCAAGAACGTGCTTATCGTTTTGGCTGGTTATTCACACAAGCTACATTTGTATTTGATACGTATAAATCAAACAAATCAGCAAATGTTGATACAGTCATTAATTATGTTACAACGACAAATGAAGATGTTACGACATTTATTAATCAAGGTGAAATTTTAGGAGAGAGTATTAATTTAGCGAGAACTTATTCACAAACACCTCCGAATATTTTAACGCCAGATTATTTCGCAAACCAAATTGAACAGCACTTTAAAGATTCACAAGTAAAAGTCACGATTAAAAATGAAGATGAAATTAGAGAAGAAGGTATTGGTTTATTAGATGCAGTTGGTAAAGGATCTATAAACCCACCACGTTTAGTCGTGCTTGAATATAAAGGTTCAACTCAAGATCCAATTGCACTTGTAGGTAAAGGTGTGACATATGATTCAGGTGGTTACCAAATTAAATCTAAAACAGGTATGCCAACGATGAAATATGACATGAGTGGTGCAAGTAACGTAGTAGGTATGATGCATGCTATTAATCAATTACAATTACCAATTCATGTAGTGGCCGTATTACCATTAGCTGAAAATATGATTTCAAATAATGCAATGAAACCAGATGATGTATATACAGCATTAAGTGGAGAAACAGTTGAAATAACAAATACGGATGCTGAAGGAAGATTAGTATTAGGTGATGCTGTTTCATTCGTTAAACAATATAAACCAGAGCTTATTATGAACTTTGCGACATTAACAGGAGCTGTTGTTGCAGCATTAGGTTTAGGGAAAACGGGGATATTCTCAAGCGATGCTGATCAATACATTGATGATGTGAAACAAGCTGCAAAATATTCAAATGAAGTAAGTTTTGAATTACCGATAACAGATGAAGAGAAACAAGATATTAAATCTTCAGAAGTTGCAGATTTAACTAACTGTATTTTAAATAAAAACGGTAAAGCATTATTTGCAGCAGCATTTGTAACGCATTTTAGTGATGAAATACCTCACTTACACTTTGATATTGCAGGTTCAGGGGAAACAGAAAAGGATTCATTCAAAGGACCAAAGGGTGCGACAGGTGCTATGATACCAACAGTACTACATTTCTTAAAAAATAAATAAAATCAATCACATATAAAGCGGGATAAAAAATCTATGTAGAAAGCTAGGTTTAGATCCCGCTTTAATTATGACGAAATTTGATTCAGAATATTCGGACTAATTCTTGAAATGTTGACATGCTATTTCTCAACTGATATGATAAGTTCATTATTTCACTTTATCGTGGTAGAGAACTAAAGAATGGAGAGGGTCTTTTTGGAAATAAATGCAGTATTAGTAGCTGTTATTGTGATGATTATACTTTGTTTAATGCGTTTAAATGTTGTACTAAGTATATTCATAGGTGCATTAACAGGTGGTTTATTAAGTGGAATGTCTGTTGATAAAGTCATTTCCACATTTGGTAAAACAATCGTTGATGGTTCAGAAGTTGCACTATCTTATGCATTATTAGGAGGATTTGCAGCACTGATTTCATATAGTGGTATAACTGACTACATTGTAGGAAAAATCATTACATCAATGAAAAAAGAAAATTCACAGAAAAGTAGAGTAAAAATAAAAATATTATTAGTAGCTGTATTACTTGTCATATCAGTACTCAGTCAAAATATTATACCTGTCCATATCGCATTTATACCTATTCTTATACCACCATTATTAAGCTTATTTAATGAACTACAAATGGATAGAAGATTAATTGCTACAGTTATTGGATTCGGACTATGTTTCCCATACATTTTATTCCCTTACGGTTATGGTCACATATTCCAATCTATTATCTTTGATGCATTTGGAAAAGCAAACGTAGATATAGAATTCAATAGTATTTGGAAAGCGATGTTAATTCCTTCAATGGGTTATGTATTCGGATTAATCGTTGCGATTATTATGTACTGGAAACCTAGAACATATAAAACAATTAAAGTAGAAGAAGACGAAGAAATGAAAACATTAAAGCCATATCCTTTAATTGTGACTGGCTTAGCGATTTTAGGAACATTCGTTGTTCAAACATTAACGGAATCTATGATTTTTGGTGCATTAGCAGGGATCTTAATATTCTTCTTCTCAGGGTTATATAACTGGAGAGATTTAGATGCTAAATTAGTTGAAGGTATTCAAATCATGGCATACATTGGTGTTGTAATTTTAACAGCAAATGGATTTGCAGGTGTAATGAGCGCTACAAACGAAGTGAGTTCACTTGTTAAAGGATTAGCATCAATTACAGGAGATAATAAAGCATTCAGTATTATTATGATGTACGTTATTGGTCTCATTGTTACGCTAGGTATAGGATCATCATTTGCGACAATCCCGATTATTGCTAGTTTATTTATTCCTTTTGGACAAGAAATTGGACTTAGCACAATGGCATTAATAGCTGTTATCGGAACAGCAGGTGCGTTAGGTGATTCAGGAAGCCCTGCAAGTGATTCAACTTTAGGACCAACAGCTGGTTTAAATGTTGATGGTGAACACGATCATATTAGAGATACATGTATACCGAACTTCTTAATATATAATATCCCGCTAATTATTTTTGGATTTATTGCAGCAATGGTATTATAGTATGATTAAGGAGGATTAATCATATGGATTTAATAGAGAACTTTGGAATAGAAACAATCGAATCAAGACATGGTTATATCGAAATGACGATGCCAGTAACGGATAAAGTTAAACAACCATTTGGATTCTTACATGGCGGTGCAACAATAGCATTAGCTGAAACAGCAGCATCTATAGGAGCACATTACGCTTCAAGTGAAGGTGAAATACCATTAGGATTAGAAATCAACGCAAACCATATAAAGTCAACTCGATCAGGTACAGTACGTGCAATAGGTCAAGCCCTTCATATAGGAAGTACAACTCAAGTATGGGACGTCAAAGTTACGAACGAACAAGACGAACTCATATCCGTTATACGCGCAACAATTGCTATCAAAAAGAAAAGATAAACAAAATAAGAGCATGGGACTAAAAGTCCCATGCTCTTATTTTTTATTTTGCATCTTTTAAATCATCACGTATTGTTCTTTCACTAGGTCTAACGCCCATATAGTAAGCACTTCTTGAAACTAAGTGGCCTGCTAAAGGTCCTGTTATGAATATAAAGATAATACCTAGTAGAAGTTGAACATTGAAATGTCCTTCTTTTGCGATAAAGTATATCAATACACCTAACAAGATAAGCATAACACCTAACGTAGAAGCTTTTCCTGAGGCGTGTGCGCGAGAAAAGACATCTGGTAATCTTAGAATACCTAACGCTGCGAAAAAGCTAAAGCAAGCTCCAATGACCATCATAAAAATTGAGATACTAATAAGAATCGTTTCTATCATTTTCAATGATCTCTCCTTTATCCATAAATTTCGCAAATGCTGCAGTACCTAAGAATGCTAATATACCTATTAATAAAAGTATAACGAATAAGTATCTAGTATTAGTTAATACTGAGAATAAAGCTATGATGGCCATTAATGTAATACCCAATGCATCGAGCGCAATGACTCTATCAGCAAGAGTAGGGCCAATAATAACACGAATCAGCATACCTATCATAGAGAGTGCAACGATGATAATCGCGATAATAACGAATATATTTGTCATCGTATGCTCACCTCCTTGATAGCTTTTTCAAATGAATCTTTAATCGCACTCACTTCAGAATCTATATCTGAAAAGTCAATTGAATGAATATAGAGTGTTTTTTTGTCATCTGATATAGCTACGACGATTGTACCTGGTGTTAAAGTGATTAATTGTGATAATAAACTGATTTCCCAATCTTTATCTAAATCTGTAGGATAAGCGAAAAATGCAGGCTTATTATGGATTTCTTTTTGTATGACTATTCGAATAACATCTATATTCGCTAAAATTAATTCTTTCATGAATATCACTGCTAAAATAAGTGATTTCCAAACAGGACGTAAGTATAAATGTTTGCCTGGAAGAAGCGGTAAGGCTACTAAGACGAACAATATACCAAATAGATAACCAAATACAAATGCACCAAATGTATACGTATCAGAAAGCATCATCCATAATGCAGCTAAAAGAACATTTATAAGTACTTGTATCGCCATTAATAATCGCCTCCTAACGCATTAACATAAGTCTCTGGGTTATAGAATGGTAATGCAGCTTTTTCCACTAATGGATATAAGTAATCTGCACCAAGACCAAACAGAATGGCTACAATTGTAATGGCAACTGATGCAATCATTAATTTATTAATTGGTAGTTTAGGGTTATAAATATAGCCTTTTTCTTCGCCCCAAAATGCCATTAAGAAAATGCGCATTACAGAATAGAGTACACATAAACTTGATAAAAGAACGATAATACCACTTATGTAATAACCATTTTCAAATGTAGACATTACGATGATATATTTACCATAGAAACCACTTAATGGAGGTATACCAGCTAACGAAAGGGCAGCTATAAAGTATATCCAACCAAGAACTGGATAGTGATTGATTAATCCACTGAACCTTCTTAAATCAGGTGTACCAGTTATTTTAATGATGACACCAATTAATAAGAATAAAGCAGCTTTGATAATCATGTCATGTAACAAGTAGTATATACTTCCCATCATGCCATTTTTATCCATCATAGCAGCACCGATTAGGATAACGCCAATCGCAATCATAATGTTATAGATGATAATCTTTTTAACATCGTAATAAGCGATAGCACCGATACAACCCATGATGATTGTTAAAATTGCTAGAACAATTAATGTTTGCGTAATAAATTCACTATTTGTTGAATAGAATAAGCTAAATGTACGCATAATTGCATATGCACCGACTTTAGTTAATAATGCACCGAATAGCGCGATAATTGGAATTGGTGGTGCATAATAAGCGCCAGGTAACCAGAAATACAGTGGAAACATACCTGCTTTAGTCGCAAATACAAATAGAAACATAATAAATGTAATCACAACGATATTTAAATCTGTTCCTGAAAGTTCAGCGAATTTAACATGTAGATCTCCCATATTTAATGTACCAGTAATTGAGTAAAGCATACCGACACCTAATACAAAGAATGCAGATGTTAATACATTAACGAGTATATATTTAATACTTTCTTGTAGTTGGATTTTAGTACCACCAATAACAAGTAATAAATATGATGACATTAAAAATACTTCGAAAAATACAAATAAGTTAAATAAGTCACCAGTCATAAATGCGCCGTTAACACCTGTCACCATCATTGAAACACCAAAGTAATAAAAATATCTTTCACGATGGAGTCCAATTGATTGGTGAGAGTATATGAGTACGATAAGCGTAATCAATAAACTTACAGTTACGAGTAATGCACTTAACATATCCACGTATATCACAATGCTGTATGGAACTGGCCAGCTACCTAAATTTAAAGTTTGTGTTCCATTCATATATATGTGGTAGAGGTTGTATAAACTCACTAAAAATGCTAACGAGAAGCCTGTTAATACTACTTTACGTTTAACATAAGGTCTATGACCGACAAAAATTAACGTAACGGCTGTTAAAAATGTAATGACAAGAGGTACAATAATTAAATTACTCATCTTTCGGTACCTCCTTCATCTCTTCTAAATTATCAGTTCCTAATTCTTTATAACTTCTAAAAGCTAATACTAAGAAGAATGCTGTAACAGCGAAAGCAATTACGATGGCAGTTAAGATCAATGCTTGTGGTAATGGGTCAACATAGTTCTTAATACCTTCTTCTTCAATTGGTAAGGCACCTTTTTTCAATCCACCCATTGTCAGTAACATTAAATGTACGCCATGGGATAGTAATGTAGTACCAATAATTATCCTAATTAAACTTTTAGAGAGAACTAGGTACACTGATACGGATATAATAATACCTGCAACGAAAATCATTAATATTTCCATTATTCATTCTCTCCAATCGCTAATATGATAGTAATGGCAGTACCCACAACAGCTAGTAATACACCTAAATCAAATAGCATTGCTGTATGCCAATGAACTTCACCAAAGATAGGAAGATGGAATTCTCCAAATTTATGTGTGAAAAATGTTTTGTTGTATGTCCAACTTAAAATAGGTGTTAGAACACAGAAGAACAAACCAGTTGCTGTTACTAATTTAAAGTCAAATGGGAACATTTTCTTTAATGTTTTCGTATCAAATGCTATACCGATAATAATGACTGCAGATGAAAGTAATAATCCACCTACGAAACCGCCACCTGGTGTATAGTGTCCACCAAAGAAAATAGAAACAGCATACATCATAATAATTAGGAAAATGATAATGGCATTAAACTGAAAGAATACATCATTCGATTGTTTCTTCATGTTCTTCACCTCCATCTTTACCTTTGTCTCTTAATTTAACTAATGTGTAAATACCTAAGCCAGCAATACCTAAAACAGCCGACTCGAATAATGTATCAAATCCACGGAAGTCTACAAGAATAACATTTACCATGTTTTTCCCAGCGGCTAGATCATATACATTATCTATATAATATTGAGAAATAGAATCAAAATGTCTATTTCCATATGAAATTAATCCGATTGTGATAACACCAATACCGACACAAATCGAAATAATTAAGTTACCAATTTTAAAGTTTCTATTTTCATCATGTCTACTCATTTTAGGTAAATGGTAGAAACATAGTAAGAATAGGGCAGTTGAAATTGTTTCAATTGATAATTGTGTCAGTGCTAAGTCTGGTGCACCGAAGAATACAAAGAATAAAGCAACTGAATAACCAACTGCAGCTAACATAATGATGCTAAATAGTCTTGATTTAGCTAATACGATACAGAATGTACTAACTAAAATTAAGCCCATTAAAATCACTTCATATGGTCTGATTTCGCTTATATTATCGAATGCAACACTTACAGGATGTGTAAATAACGTAAGTGCAGTCATAATGATAAAGAATGCGAAAATATACATTAAGTATGATCTGATAAATCCAGTCATATAGCTTTGCGTGATTTTGTTTGAAATATAAGAACTTAATTGAATACCTCTGTCGTAATAATAATTAAACGTTAAATATTCAGGTTGAATACTGTAAATATTGAACCATTTTTCTACTGATTTAAATAATATAAAACCAATAATAAATACGATTAACGTACCTATTAAAGCAGGCGTTATACCGTGCCAATGAGATATATGAACATCAGGCGCATCGGCGAATGGTGCAATTGCTCTTACTGCTGGTGCAATAATACTGTTGCTTAATATATTTGGGAATAAACCAAATAACACAACTAAGAATGTCAAAATACCTGTCGGCAATAACATTAGTAATGGCGCTTCGTGTGGTTTCTTAGGTAATGCTTCAGGTTTGTAGTCTCCAAAGAATATTTCATGTACATATTTAAATGAATATACAAACGTAAAGATACTACCAACAATCGCAACGATAGGTAGTAAGTACCCAAGTGTTGATAAACCAAATACATCAGCTTGATGACTATCAAACATTGCTGTTAAGAACATTTCTTTAGATAAGAAACCATTAAATGGTGGAACGCCCGCCATACTTAATGCAGTAATAATTGTGAACGTACAAGAAATTGGCATGATGGTCATTAAACCGCCTAATTTCTTAATGTCTCTTGTACCAACTTCATGATCGATTGTTCCCGTAATCATGAATAACGCACCTTTAAATGTTGCGTGGTTAATTAAATGGAATACTGCAGCAATAATACTAGCCAAGAATAACTGACTTTCTTCACCAGAATAATGATAACTGACAGCACCGATTCCAAGCATGGACATAATCATACCGAGCTGTGAAACTGTTGAGAATGCTAAAATACCTTTTAAATCTTGTTGTTTAACAGCGTTAAATGATGCCCAGAACAATGTGATTAATCCGACAGCAGTTACCGCCCAAACAAATCCAGCACTTGCTGCAAAAATTGGCGTTGTACGAGCAACTAAATATATACCTGCTTTAACCATTGTTGCTGAGTGCAAATATGCACTGACTGGTGTAGGTGCTTCCATTGCATCTGGTAACCAAATGTGAAATGGAAATTGTGCAGATTTAGTCATAGCACCAATTAAAATTAAAATCATTGCAAAAATAAAGTAAGGTGAACTTTGAATTTCAGCGGCATTTTGTACTAAAGAAGTAATGCTCCATGAATTACCTGCAATTGCGATACAAATAAATCCACCTAGTAACATTAAGCCACCGAACACTGTAATTAATAATGACTTTTGTGCGCCATATATTGACGATTGTTTATGGCGCCAATAAGCGATAAGTAAGAAACTTGAAATAGATGTTAATTCCCAGAATAGGTAAAGCATTAATAGATTATCTGATAATACAACACCTAACATAGCTCCCATAAACATAAGTAAATAACAATAAAAATTACCGAGTGATTCATTTTTACTTAAATATGTAATGGAATATAAAACAACAAGCGCACCAATCCCTGTAATTAATGATGCGAATAATAAACTTAGTCCGTCTAAATGAACGGAGAAGTTCATACCTAATCTAGGCATGAAATCCCATATTACAATGAATGGCTTTTCCGAATCTGGAACATTTATGTATGACATAAAATAACTAAATATAATAATCGGAATAGGTAGTACAAACCATCCTAGATGTATACCTTTATAAAATCTGTATAAAATTGGTATTATGATTGCAAAAATTAAAGGTAACAAAATCATAATATGCATCAAACTCATTTAATAACCTCCTTCCAAAAATCTTATAAATATTATTATACACAATAAAGTTATTGCTTGAAAATACTATCAAGTCAATCTTTCAGAATTTTTAGGCTATTTTTAAATATGAAGAAACACGTTATAAATTTATTAAAATTTTTTTTAGTTTTGCTAAAAATTCGCCTTGTATTGACGTGAATAATCTATTTTTAATTGTTCAATACACTTCAATGCTTGTTCACTATAAGCATTATTTCTTTTAATCATTTTTTCTTCAAGTTCAGCTAATGAAGATTTTAATGAATCGATATAATTTGGAACATCGTGCGGATATTCTTTTAAAAACTGTGCAGTTGTATATCTTTTTTCGAATTGACTTAAAGCTTTTCTTTCGTGGAAAAAGACATTTTCAACTTCATTTGGACTATGTAGATCTCCTTGTCTAGGATGTTTGAGAACAGCTAATACTTTAACAAGAAACTGATCTCCTTTTTCTTCAACTACTTCTACGACATATTGACCTGTTTTGTGTGGAAATTGATAATACATGTTGATATCCCCTTTCTAAAAAATTATGTTATGATATCACTATTGTAATTATTTTAACATGAATGGAGAATATTAAATGACAAACTATCCTCAATTAACAACTGAAATATTAGAAGGTGAAAGAGTTGTAGAAATTAAAACAACTAAAGGAAACATGACATTCAAACTATTTCCTGAATTAGCACCTAAAACTGTTGAAAACTTCATCGGTTTAGCTGAGAAAAAATATTATGATGGCATCATTTTCCATAGAGTTATCAACGACTTCATGGTTCAAGGTGGAGACCCAACTGGTACAGGTATGGGTGGAGAAAGTATTTATGGAAGTGCTTTTGAAGATGAATTCTCATTACAAGCATTTAACTTATACGGTGCGTTATCTATGGCTAATGCTGGACCTAACACAAACGGTTCTCAATTTTTCATTGTACAAATGAAAGAAGTACCAGCAAATATGTTATCTCAACTTAAAGATGGTGGTTGGCCAGAAGAAATCGTTGATCGCTATGCAGAAAAAGGTGGTACACCTTGGTTAGACCAAAAACACTCAGTATTTGGTCAAATCGTTGAAGGTGAATCAGTACTTGAAGAAATCGCAAATGTTAAAGTTGGCGCTAACGATAAACCAGTTGAAGACGTAGTAATTGAAACAATTGAAATTATAAAATAAATCGACATTCAATTGTCATAAAAAAATCAATGCATTCGACTCAATCTTTGGTATAATTTAGTTGCTAAGGGAGTGGTCGGCTTATGATGGAATTTCTTTATTTTCCAGATAATAAATTAGAATATATTCCTGCTGTTGCTACGTTGATATTATTTATGATTTTGGCGTATATCGTATTTATGATGTTCCGTAAAAAATCTAAAAAAGACGAAGAAAAAATGAAATCATTTGAAAAACAAGTAATGGATCATTTAGAGCAAGAGGAGAAAAAGAACAATAAGAAGTAAATAAAGCATTCCAAACGAATACTATATATAGGAAGAGACTGAGACATATGTATGTCGAAGTCTCTTTTTTATATTTCATGATGTGTTGAGGGGAGCGCTAACGCTCAAGAAACAAAAACAAGATCGTTAGCGCAGAAAAAAATCAAAAAACTGAGATAAAACCAGGCGCTAACGATTAAGACTCAAAAACAAGATCGTTAGAAATTCTAACGCTCAAGAAACAAAAACAAGATCGTTAGCGCCCAACATATCTCACAAAATCCCAATACAAATCCTACAACAAACAAAGAATCTTTAATCTATTTTCTCCATAGAATACTTATTTTTAATCTAATTATAAATTCATGAATTTATAGATGATTTATATTTATGCATAATATTTTCAGAATTATATATCAAATTAATGGTTTAATAAAAATAACTATGCTATGATGAAATAGTTAATAACTTCAAGTACAAGGGGTTTTCTAAAAGTGAGAAAACAATATAAAGTTGGTCAGTTTGTAAAGGTAAAAGTGACTGGCATTCAGCCATATGGCGCCTTTGTTGAAACCCCTGATCATGTGGAAGGTCTCATTCATATTTCTGAAGTGATGAATGATTACGTGTACAACCTTAATCAATTTCTTAATGTTGGCCAGATAGTAAAAGCTAAAATAATTAAAGTTGAAGCGGATGGCAAGTTGAATTTATCACTTAAAGATAATGAATATTTCAAAAGACAAGAACGTAAGAAAGAAAAGCGCTCAGTTCTAGATGAAATTAGAGAGACAGAAAAATACGGGTTTCAACCTTTAGAAGAAAGGTTGCCTAAGTGGATTAAACAATCAAATAAACATTTTGAAGACGAATAAATGATCTATCGTCTTTATAAGCCGGATATCTTACATGATAATCCGGCTTTTTTTATGCGAAAAATCACTTCATTTGATGAACATTTAAACGGCTTTTTGAATATTTATTTGAAGTAAATTTACAACTTATTTTTATTGTAAAAATTCAGAAAAAAATAGCTTGAAGTAATCTATAAAAGTGTGTCATTATAGGAATGTAAGGGGTTTCTTAATACCCCGTATAAACATAGGGAGGTTTACTTTAATGATTCCATACAAACACGAACCATTTACTGATTTTACGAAAGAGGAGAATAAGGCTGCTTACTTAGAAGGTCTTAAAACAGTTGAAGGATATTTAGGAAAAGAGTATCCAATTATTGTTGGAGGCGAACGTATTTTTACAGAAGATAAAACACGTTCATATAACCCTTCAAATATTGAAGAAACAGTAGGATTAGTTTCTAAAGCAAGCAAAGAACATGCTGAAAAAGCAATGGAAGCTGCTAAAGAAGCCTTTAAAACATGGAGAGATACTGATCCAAGTGTCCGTGCTGACGTTTTATTCAGAGCAGCAGCAATTACGAGACGTCGTAAACACGAATTCTCAGCTTTACTTTCTAAAGAAGGTGGTAAACCATGGAAAGAAGCAGATGCAGATACTGCTGAAGCAATCGACTTTATGGAATACTATGCACGTCAAATGCTTGAATTAAAAGACGGTAAAAAAGTAGAAAGTCGTCCAGGAGAATATAATAAATATAATTATTTACCAGTTGGTGTAAGTGTTGTTATTTCACCATGGAACTTCGCATTTGCAATCATGGCTGGTACAACTGTAGCACCAGTCGTAACAGGAAACACTGTGTTATTAAAACCATCATCTAAAACACCAGTTATCGCTTATAAATTTATGGAAGTTTTAGAAGAAGCAGGTTTACCAAAAGGGGTGGTAAACTACATTCCAGGTTCATCAAGTGAAATCGGTGATTATTTAATTGATCATAAAGATACAAGTCTTATTTCATTCACTGGTTCTCGTGATGTAGGTGTTTCTATTTACGAAAGAGCTGCAAAAGTTCAAAAAGGCCAAACACACCTTAAACGCGTTATTGCTGAAATGGGTGGTAAAGATACAATTATTGTTGATTCAGAAGGCGACTTAGATTTAGCAGCTGATTCAATTGTACAATCAGCATTTGGATTCTCAGGTCAAAAATGTTCAGCATGTTCACGTGTCATTGCAGTTGAAGATATTTATGATGAATTATTAGACAAAGTAGTTGAACGTACAGAAAAACTAACTGTCGGTGATTCAACTGACCAAGCTAATTATATGGGTCCAGTAATTGACGAAAACTCATTAAACAAAATTAAAAAATATATCGAAATCGGTAAAAAAGAAGGCCGTATTGTAGCAGGTGGTACAACTGACGAAGAAAAAGGACATTTCGTTAACCCAACTGTTATTGCTGATTTAAAACATGACGACAGAGTAATGCAAGAAGAAATCTTCGGACCAGTTGTTGGTTTCAGCAAAGCAAAAGATTTTGATCAAGCAATTGAATTTGCAAATGATACAGAATACGGTTTAACAGGTGGCGTTATTACAAATAACCGCGCTAAATTAGAACAAGCACGTAGAGACTTTATGGTAGGTAACTTATACTTCAATAGAGGATGTACAGGTGCAATTGTAGGTTACCAACCATTTGGTGGCTTTAAAATGTCAGGTACAGATTCTAAAGCAGGTGGACCAGACTACTTAGTACTTCACTTACAAGGACGTACTACTTCAGAAATGTTATAATATTGTTGAAATAATAAAAATACAGTAGGGCGTATACATGCTCTACTGTTTTAATGGGAGGAGATTTAATATGACAAAGTCACAAGAAATCATTGAACAAACAAATACATTTGGTGCGCCGAACTATTTGCCATTACCAATTGTAATTTCAGAAGCGGAAGGTATTTGGGTTAAAGATCCAGAGGGCAATCGCTATTTAGATATGTTATCTGCTTATTCTGCAGTTAACCAAGGTCATCGTCATCCGAAAATTATCCAAGCATTAAAAGATCAAGCAGATCGTGTAACACTTACTTCACGTGCATTCCACAGTGACCAATTAGGTCCTTGGTATGAAAAAATTTGTAAACTTGCAAATAAAGAAATGGTATTACCAATGAACACAGGTGCAGAAGCTGTTGAAACAGCGATTAAAGCTGCAAGACGTTGGGCATATGATGTGAAAGGTGTAGAAGATAACAAAGCAGAAATCATTGCGATGAATGGTAACTTCCATGGTCGTACAATGGCTGCAGTTTCACTTTCTTCAGAAAAAGAATACCAAAGAGGTTATGGTCCATTATTAGGTGGATTCAAACTTGTTGATTTCGGTGATATCGAACAAATTAAATCTGCTATTACACCAAATACAGCAGCCGTATTAATTGAACCTATCCAAGGTGAAGCGGGTATTAATGTACCTGAAGACGGTTATTTAAAACAAATTAGAGAAGTTTGTGATGAAAACAATGTATTATTCATTGCAGATGAAATTCAAGCTGGTCTTGGTAGAACAGGTAAAATATTCGCAACAGATTGGGATAATGTTCAACCAGATATGTATATCTTAGGTAAAGCATTAGGCGGAGGCGTATTCCCAATTTCATGTATCGTTGGTAATAAAGAAATACTAGAAGTATTTAACCCAGGTTCACATGGTTCTACTTTTGGTGGGAACCCTCTAGCATGTGCAGTATCTGTTGCAGCATTAGATGTACTAATTGATGAAAAATTATCTGAACGTTCTTTAGAATTAGGAACTTATTTCAAAGAAGAATTACAAAAAATTGATCATCCATCAATCAAAGAAGTAAGAGGTAAAGGTTTATTCATCGGTATCGAATTAACTGAAGATGCAAGACCATATTGTGAAAAATTAAAAGAATTAGGTCTGTTATGTAAAGAAACACACGATACAGTTATTCGTTTTGCACCACCACTTATTATCGAAAAAGAAGATTTAGATTGGGCACTTGATCAAGTTAAGTCTGTTTTTAAATAAAAAATCTGATAACGTTTACAAAAAAACGTTTAAGACCTTTTAAAAATAATCAATTATGTTACAATTATTTAGAGATTAAAAGTATTTAAAAAAGAGGCGAAGAGGATCATGAGCGAAAATTTAAATTTAGTTTCATCGACACAAGAAATTATTGGTGAAGCCCTTAATAAATTAGGTTTTGACGAGGGAATGTACGATTTAATTAAAGAACCAATGAGATTATTAACAGTGCGTATACCTGTTAGAATGGATGACGGTTCTGTTAAGACATTTACTGGTTATCGTGCACAACATAATGATGCAGTTGGACCAACTAAAGGTGGGGTTCGTTTCCATCCAGATGTTGATGTCGAAGAAGTAACAGCATTATCTATGTGGATGACGTTAAAATGTGGAATTGTAGATTTACCATATGGTGGTGGTAAAGGTGGTATTGTCTGTGACCCAAGACAAATGAGTATTCATGAAGTAGAAAGATTATCTCGTGGATATGTTCGTGCTATTTCTCAAATAGTAGGTCCTACAAAAGACATTCCAGCACCAGACGTATTTACAAACTCACAAATTATGGCTTGGATGATGGATGAATATAGTCAAATGGATGAATTCAATTCTCCAGGATTTATTACTGGTAAACCTATTGTTTTAGGTGGTTCTCAAGGTAGAGATCGTTCTACTGCATTAGGTGTTGTTATTGCAATTGAAGAAGCAGCTAAGAGACGTGGAAAAACAATCGAAGGTTCAAGAGTCGTTATTCAAGGATTTGGTAACGCAGGAAGCTTTTTAGCGAAATTCTTATATGATCAAGGCGCTAAAATTGTAGGTATTTCAGATGCTTACGGTGCACTTCATGATCCTGAAGGTTTAGATATCGATTATTTATTAGATCGTCGTGATAGCTTCGGAACAGTTACAAATCTATTTGATGACACAATTTCTAATAAAGAATTATTTGAAATTGATTGTGATATCCTTGTTCCAGCAGCGATTTCAAATCAAATTACAGAAGAAAATGCTAATGATATTAAAGCTGAAATTGTAGTAGAAGCAGCTAATGGTCCAACTACAATGGCAGCAACTAAAATATTAAGTGAGCGTGGCGTTCTTCTTGTACCAGACGTACTAGCAAGTGCTGGTGGCGTAACAGTATCATACTTCGAGTGGGTACAAAATAACCAAGGTTATTACTGGACTGAAGAAGAAGTTAACGAAAAACTACGTGAAAAATTAGTTAAAGCTTTTGATACAATTTACAACTTATCAGAAAACAGAAAAATAGATATGAGATTAGCAGCTTATATTGTAGGTATTAAACGTACAGCTGAAGCGGCTAGATATAGAGGTTGGGCATAAGCCTTAACCAATAAAAAACACACCATTTTGAATGGTGTGTTTTTTGATTATATGAGTTCTTTAGCGACATTAATTTGATGTTGTACGGACTCTTGACCTGTTGAACCATAACTTTTTCTACGGTTTAAACAGTTTTCAGGTTTCAAGTAATCATATACATTTTCTTGTATACGTTCGTTATAAGATTGATATTGTTCTAATGGCACATCTAATAAATATTTGCCATTTTGAATGCACCATAAGACGATTTTACCTACGATCTCATGTGCTTCTCTGAAAGGTATATTTTGTTCTACTAAATAATCAGCTAGCTCAGTAGCATTAGAAAAATCTTTATGCACTGTTTCATTTAAACGCTCTTTATTCACTTGCATAGTAGAAATCATACCTTCGAAAATACGCAATGAGCCTTTAATCGTATGAATGGCATCAAACAGACCTTCTTTATCTTCTTGCATATCTTTATTATATGCGAGTGGCAAGCCTTTTAAAGTAACGAGCATACTCATTAAATGACCTGTTGTTCTTCCTACTTTTCCTCTAATCAATTCAGCCATATCAGGATTTTTCTTCTGAGGCATAATCGATGATCCAGTAGAAAAACTATCTGATAACGTAACGAATTTAGCTTCATCAGTAGACCAGAAAATAATTTCTTCAGCAAATCTTGAAAGGTGAACCATCGTTAATGAAATATTATGTAATGTTTCAACGATATAATCACGGTCACTAACTGCATCAAGACTATTTTCATATAAACTGCTAAAGTTTAAAAGTTCTTGTGTACGATGTCTATCAATAGGGTGTGTTGTACCGCTTAAAGCTGCAGCACCTAGTGGACTGATGTCGATTCTTTTTAAACTATCATTAAATCTCGATTTATCACGCTCTAACATCCAGAAATAAGTCATGATATGATGTGCGAAAGATATAGGTTGCGCTCTTTGTAGGTGCGTGTAACCAGGCATGATAGTATGCACATGTTCATCAGCAATAACAAGAATTGATTTTTGAAGTGATTCTATAAGTGTAAGAATCTCTTGAACATGTTGTTTTGTATAAAGGTGCATATCCGTTGCAACTTGGTCATTTCTACTTCTACCAGTGTGCAATTTACCGCCAACTTGACCAATCTTCTGAATTAAAGCATGTTCAATATTTAAATGAATATCTTCTAGTGATTCAGAAAGCTCAAGATTACCATTATAATAATCGGCTTGGATATCTTTTAAACCTTGAATAATTTGATTTGCTTCTTCTGTCTTGATGATATTTTGCTCGGCTAACATTGTTGCATGTGCAATACTACCTTGAATATCTTGATCAATTAAATTTTTATCAAAATGGATAGATGCATTAAATGCATCTACCCATGATTCAGGGTTAGACTCGAATCTTCCACCCCATGCTTTTTTTGTCATTTTAAAACACCCTCTGTTTCTAATAATGCTTTAACTTTAGTAGGTAAACCAAAGATTTCAATGAATCCTACAGCAGCTTCTTGGTTAAATGCGTCTTCTTTAGTATACGTAGCAAGTGATTCATTGTATAAACTAAATGGAGATTTACGTCCATTAACGATTACATTTCCTTTAAATAGTTTAACACGTACTGTACCTGTTACTTGAGTTTGTGTAGAATCGATAAATTGTTTTAAGCTATCTGTTAATGGAGAGAACCATAATCCATTATAGATTTGTTCAGCTAATTGTTTTTCGATTACCGGTTTAAAGTGTGCAACGTCTTTAGTTAAAGTAATCGTTTCTAATGCTTTATGTGCTTCCATTATAACCTTTGCACCTGGTGTTTCATATACTTCACGTGATTTAATACCAACTAAACGGTTTTCTACGTGATCGATTCTACCGATACCGTGTAAACCAGCAATTTCATTAAGTTGTAAAATTAATTCATCTAACGGATATGATTTATTATTGATTGAAATAGGTAAACCTTTTTCAAATACAATTTCAAGTTCTTCTGGTGTGTCAGGTGTTTCTTCAATTGGTTTCGTTAAATCATATGCATCTTCTGGTGGTGTCGCAAATGGATCTTCAAGAATACCACACTCATTACTACGACCCCATAAATTTTGGTCAATTGAATATGGAGAATCTAAATTGATAGGAATTGGAATGTTATGTTTTTTAGCATAATCAATTTCTTCCTCACGACTCCAAGACCATTCACGTACTGGCGCTAATACTTCAATATGAGGTGCTAAAGCTTTAATAGCTACTTCAAAACGTACTTGGTCATTTCCTTTACCAGTACAGCCATGTGCTATTGCAATCGCATCTTCTTCTTGCGCGATTTCAACTAATTTCTTAGAGATAAGTGGTCTACTTAATGCAGAAACAAGTGGATAACTTCCTTCATACATTGTATTCCCTTTAATTGCATATCCAACAAAATCTTCACTGAATTCTTTTGTTGCGTCTATTACATATGATTTTTCTGCACCCATATCATATGCTTTTTGTTTTACTAGTTCTAAATCTTTACCTTCACCAACATCTAGGCAACATGCAATTACTGTATATCCTTTTTCAATTAGCCATTTTACTGCAACGCTCGTATCTAATCCACCTGAGTATGCCAATACAACTTTATTAGTCATTAAAAAAAACCTCGCTTTTGTATTAATATTTAATATCTTGTATATTTAATCGATAAACATACAATATCATATTAAGAATGAATGTTCAATAGTTATTTTAAATATTTATGCACTTAAAAGTATATCGTTGCATTTCGATTGAAAGCCTATGAAAACTAGAGTAAAATAAAGACGTTGTTGAAATTAAATATAGATTACATAGGAGGATATTATGTCACATATTCAATTTGATTATAAAAAAGCTTTAACATTTTTTGGTGAACATGAGTTAGAACAATCACGTGATCTAGTAAAAAATATACATCATGTTATACATGAAAAGACTGGAGCAGGTAGCGACTTTTTAGGATGGGTTGACCTTCCTGTAGATTATGACAAAGAAGAGTTCGATAGAATTCTAGCTGCTTCTAAACGTATTAAAGAACAATCTGAAGTATTACTTGTAATTGGTATTGGTGGTTCATATTTAGGTGCTCGTGCAGCAGTTGAAATGTTAAATTCTACATTTGCTAATTATGAAAAAAGTGAAAATCCTCAAATTATATTTGTAGGACATCATTTATCTTCATCTTATGTACATGATTTAATTCAGTATATAGATGGTAAAGATTTCTCTATTAACGTTATTTCTAAATCAGGTACAACGACTGAACCTGCAGTAGCATTTAGAATCTTCAAGAAAATTTTAGAAGAAAAATACGGTAAAGAAGAAGCTAAAAACCGTATCTTTGCTACAACTGATAAAGAAAAAGGTGCTTTAAAAGATTTAGCAACTGGTGAAGGATATGAAACATTTGTCGTACCAGATGATGTCGGTGGTAGATATTCAGTATTAACAGCAGTTGGATTATTACCAATCGCAGCAAGTGGTATTGATATTCAAGATATGATGAAAGGTGCTGCAGCTGCACGTGAAGATTTATCATCTTCAGAACTTGATGACAATATTGCATATCAATATGCAGCAATTCGTAACATCTTATATGCAAAAGGATATTCAACAGAAATGTTAATCAACTACGAACCAGCTTTACAATACTTCAGTGAATGGTGGAAACAGTTATTCGGTGAATCTGAAGGTAAAGACTTCAAAGGTATTTATCCATCAAGTGCAAACTTTACTTCTGACTTACATTCACTTGGTCAATATGTACAAGAAGGACGTCGCTTCTTATTTGAAACAGTTGTAAAAGTTGAAAATCCTAAACATGATATTACAATTGAAGAAGATAAAGACGATTTAGACGGTTTAAACTTCTTAGCAGGTGAAACAGTTGACTTCGTTAATACAAAAGCATTCCAAGGAACATTATTAGCACATACAGATGGTGGCGTACCAAACTTAGTTGTTAAAGTTCCTCAATTAGATGCATATACATTCGGTTATGTTGTATACTTCTTCGAATTAGCATGTGCTATGAGTGGTTATATGTTAGGCGTGAATCCATTTAACCAACCAGGTGTTGAAGCATACAAACAAAATATGTTCGCATTACTTGGTAAACCAGGATTCGAAGACTTGAAAAAAGAATTAGAAGATAGACTATAATATGAAGCGTATCTTAGAAAAAAGTCCCCAAATTTAATTTGGAGGACTTTTTTTATTTTGGATTTGAAATTTTTGAAGAAATGAGTGGTATTTTATGAAAATACGTAAAAATTTATTTTTAGCTTATATTGATGCATTGCAAAATAGGATAGATGTGTTACCTGAAAATATAGATGAACAATACCAAGTCACAAAACAAGGGTACGAAGGTGAAAAAGCATTCGCTCAAATACTTGAAAGTTATGGGGCAGAATGGTGGCTATATGATTTGCAGATTAAAAATTTTAACCATATTCAATTTGATTTTGTAGTCATAACAGACGATGCCATCATCCAATTTGAAATTAAAAATTATACAGGTGACTATTATTTTGATCAGCACAAACTATTTAGAAGTACAGGTTTTGTATCTAAAGATCTTATTAATCAATATGAAGTTGCTCAAGAAGGCTTAAAAAGAATCGTTGAGAAATATAAATTGAAACGCAAAGTAGAAAGCTATGTTGTTTTTATACATCCAACATTCACATTACATGGTGATTTACGATCTCGAATGAACATTATTTTAAAAAGTGAGATACATAAAATAAAAGATATGGTATTACAAAACTTTAAATATGAAGAAAATAAATGGATATATCACAAACTAAAAAGCCTACATGAACCATTTTTAAATACAAATGAAATACCAAATTTGAATATAGACTATAAAAATTTAAAAAGAGGCGTACGATGTACAAACTGTCGAAAGTTGATTCGAGTAGATGAATTAT
Source organism: Mammaliicoccus sp. J-M41 (assembly GCF_022385935.1). Lineage (NCBI taxonomy): Bacteria > Bacillati > Bacillota > Bacilli > Caryophanales > Staphylococcaceae > Mammaliicoccus > Mammaliicoccus sp. J-M41. The sequence continues at coordinate 24,717 of NZ_JAJNIR010000008.1, forward strand.
TTAATAAACGAAAATATTTAAAATGTCATCATTGTAAAAAAGAATTGAATAGAGCGAATATTATTATTCAATCATTAGAAGAATTATATTTATTAAAAGGCGCACCATTTTCAGTAAAAGAAGCAGAAATGTGGACGGGGGTCTACAGAAGTTCCATAAAGAGAATCCTATATAAGTACTTTATTAGAAGTGGTAATAGAAAAAGTACTAAATATGGACCGATAAAAATAAATTACCGGTCCAGAAATAAGAAATATGGACCGATAAAAAAATTACCGGTCCAGAAACGAGAAATATGGACCGATAAAAATAATTATCGGTCCATAACCAGCGATTATCCATACCAGCAATCTCATTATCTCCATAAACTAAATTCCTCCTACTGAGCAATCATTAGCTCCTACCAACCTATAAATTCCTTCTCATTCCTAAAGATACGACTTTTGTATGATGTCAATTTACTTTTCTATTTACACATTTATCGGTATAATTAATCTAAATTTAAGAAGGAAGTTGCGTTACATGTTAATACAAGATTTAATGAATTGGTTCAGTGAAGAGAATATTACTGAATTAATTGAAACGTTTAGATCGTTCGGGATATTCATAGCATTTTTATTACCTTTTATTGAGGCATTCTTACCGTTTTTACCGATTATTCTCTTTGTTATTGCTAATGTAAATGCTTATGGATTATTGCTAGGTTTTATCATTACATGGGCTGGTACTGTTTCGGGAAGTTATATTGTCTTTTTAATCTTTAGATTAATTTCTAAAAAGCCTTTTATGAAAAGGATTGTTGAACAGCCTAGAGTTGTAAGATTTATTCAGTGGATTGATGAACACGGCTTTGGACCACTGTTTATTTTGTTATGCTTTCCATTTACACCAGGTGCTTTAGTTAATATGGTTAGTGCATTTTCAAATATTAGTAAACAAGTCTATTTAATCGCGTTAATTTTATCAAAAGCCATTATGATATTTACGTTAAGTTTCATTGGTGCCGATATAAATTCCTTTTTTGCAAGTCCTAAAAAGAGTATAATAGTAGTCGTGATTATATTTGTACTCTGGCTAGTTGGAAAAGGCTTAGAAAAATATTTTGATAAACGCTTAAAAAATAGGAGTCAAAAATGAAAAAAATATTCGAATGGATAATTGCAATTATTATTGCGTTAGTATTATTATTTGCTGTAAGAACATTTTTATTCATTGGTTATGTTGTAGACGGAGACTCAATGAAACCAACTTTTCATGATAATGATAGAGTAATTGTTAATAAACTTGTTAAAAATTTTGGACAAATTAATAACGGTGATGTTATCGTATTTCATGCGAATAAAAATGCTGATTATATTAAAAGAGTTATCGGGTTACCAGGCGACACAGTTGAAATGAAAAACAACAAACTGTATATTAATGGTACTCATGTAAATGAGCGTTATTTAAATGATGATATAAAAACTGATGACTTCAGTACAAGAACAATTCAAGGATCTAAAAGTGATGTTATTCCTAACGGTGAATATCTAGTATTAGGTGACAATCGTAGCAATAGCAGAGACTCAAGAGAAATTGGATTTGTACATGAAGATGATATCGTTGGTACTGTGAATTTAAGATATTATCCATTTAATCAAATAGATGTGAATTTTGATAAATAATAATAATGAGGTGGCATTTTTGAAAAAAGAGATATTTGAATGGGTTGTGGCGATTGCAGTAGCAGTTGTATGTGTATTATTGATACAAAAATTCTTATTTGTAACATATACAGTTTCTGGAGATTCCATGTACCCAACTTTAAAAAATAGTGAAAAAGTAATCGTCAATAAAATTGGTTATAAAGTAGGAGATATTGATAACGGTGATGTTATTGTATTCCACGCAAACGCAAATGATGATTATGTAAAACGTGTTATCGGTAAACCTGGTGATACAGTAAAATATGAAAACGACCAATTATATGTAAATGGTAAAAAAGTACCTGAAGAATACTTGAAAGCAAACAAAGCGAATAAGTCTCGTGATTTATTGACAGAGAACTTTGAAGTAAAAGATTTAGTGAATTCAAATGGTGCTAATAAAATACCTAAAGATGAATATTTAGTCTTAGGTGACAATCGTGAAGTGAGTAAAGATGGCCGTTCATTTGGTTTGATTGATAAAGATGTCATTGTTGGTGAAGTTGCATTAAGATTCTGGCCAATTAATCAATTCCATTATAATTTTGACCCATCTACAAATTAATATAAAAGTTCTGTAACACCTTACTTTGAAATTAAGTGAGGTGTTCTTTTTATGTTAAAATAAATGAATAAGAGAACGTAAGGGAGGTAGAAATAAATGCAATTAAATGTATGGATTGGACGAAGTGGGACCGGGAAAACGAATCAAATGCTTAACCAAATGACTGAAGCTATGATTGAAAATCCATTAGGAGACCCAATTATATTTTTGACGCCAACTCAAAATACCTTCCAATATGAACAAGCATTTGTTAAAAATCCTAATTTAAAAGGAAGTATACGTACTTCAGTATTCGGATTTGAAAGATTAAGTTGGAGAGTTTTAAGTGATGAAGGCGGTCTTGTTGAACAACAAATTTCAGATGAAGCGTTAGAAATGCTTACATATCACTTATTACATACACATAAAAAACAATTAAATTTATATCAGTCTACCATTCAACATTATGGGTTTAGTCATAAAATGATGAATGAGATTAAAGACTTCAAGAAATATAATGTAAGTCCTGATGATTTATCACATTATATTGAACATAACGAAGCCATTCCTAAAAGAATGAAAGATAAACTTAGTGATATCGAAACAATATATAAAGCGTTAGAGGATCAATTAAACGGACGCTATGTACAGGCAGAAGATGTCTTGTATAAATTAATTGAGAAAATACCTAACTCAGACTACATTAAACAAGCAGATATTTATATTGACGGTTTTCATAACTTTTCAACACTTGAATATCGCGTTATTGAAGCCTTAGTTAAATATAGTAAGTCGGTAACAATTGGTTTAACGACAGATGGAGACAAAGATCCATTTAGCTTATTTAGAAAAACATCCGAATCTCTCAATCATGTTGAAGACATTGCGGATGCATTACAAATTAAGATTAACTATACGCACTTTAAGACAACGGAACGATTCAATAATCAAAAAGTATTAAAGCATTTGGAAAGTCAATTTGATGCATTACTACCGAATACCATTGATAGTGAAGATTTGAAAATTATTGAAACCTCCAATATGAGAGATGAAGTTCAATACGTTGCGAGAGAGATATTAAGACGTTCGAGAGAAGAACATTTATCGTACAAAGACATCGCGATACTTTATCGTGATCCAGGTTATGAGCAGTTGATTGACACGGTATTACCGCATTTTAATATTGCATATAATCATGATGCGAAAAAGAAAATGGCATATCATCCGTTCATTGAATGTTTAAGGTCTATGTTAGAAGTCATTCAAACTGGATGGAGATTTGAACCTGTCATGAGCATGTTGAAGACAGGCATCTTAACAAGCCATATCCCAAATGCGCCTTATTTAATTGATATATTAGAAAACTATGCATTTGAAAGAGGGATATCTGGTAAGAGATGGACGAATCCAGAATTTTTCACAGTTGAATCTTTTGAAAAACTCGGCAAAAAATCATTAAGAAAAGAAGAAGATACATTTATAGAAGAAGATAGAAAAACAGTGCAAAGTGTCATCGACTTGAAAGATTATGTTGTGAATCGAATTGAAAAGTTGAACGAAGCTTTAGCTGATAGTCAAACAGTAGAAGACTTTACGAGTCGATTATACGGCGTTATCGAACAATTTGATTTACCTACGCACTTAATGACAATGCGCGATGAATTAGAAATAAAGCATCAGTTTGAAGAAGCGGAAGAAATTGACCAAGTATGGGAAGGTACAATTCGCATATTTGATGACATCGTAGAAGTGTTAGGCGATGTAAAGCTTTCTTTAAATGAATACATCGAAATATTAGATAGAGGATTGGATGAATTAGAATTCTCAATGATTCCACAAACACTAGATGAAGTAACAGTCGGTAATATGGATTTAGCCAAAGTGGATAATAAAGAAATTGTATTCTTGCTTGGTATGAATGACGGTGTCTTACCGAAAGTATCTAATCAAATGTTGTTATTAACAGACGATGAGAAAAAAGAATTAGCAGCATCAAGCGGTTTAGAATTAAGCCCGACGAGTGATATTTTACAGATGGATGAGGCGTTTGTATGTTATATTGCGATGACGCGTGCTAAGAAAGAAGTTATATTCACATATAGTTTAATGTCCGATGGCGGAGAAATTAGAGAGAAGAGTCCATTTATCAATACGATTCAATCTCTATTTACAAACCTCGAAGTTCAATCATTAAAATCAAATATAGAACACAATCCTATCCAACTATTAGAACATGAACATCAAAGTCAAATGCATATATTTGAACATTTAAATGATTGGATGAATGATGAGATTGTTAATGATATATGGTTAGATGCGTATCATGCTTCATTAGATATTCATCATTTAGATCATACTGTTCAATTTTTAACATCAGCTTTAACGTATAAAAATGATACAGTCCAATTGAATACAGACGTATCTGAATCACTATATGGTCAGAAAATAAATGCCAGTGTATCAAGGTTTGAAACATATAATCAATGTCCATTTAAACATTACGTTTCACATGGTTTAAAATTAAACGAACGTACGAAATATCAAATTCAAAGTGTCGATATCGGTAATATATTCCATCAAACATTGAAATATATTTCAGATGAAGTAAATGGAGACTTTAGTAAGTTATCAGCGAAAGCCATGACTAAACTCATAAACGAAGCTATCGATGAAAGCTTGCCTAAAATTCAATTTGATGTCCTACATCGTACTGCACATTATAGATATTTAAAATTACGCATCCAAAACATTTTGAAATCTACATTAGAAGCAATGAAGTATCAAACAAGTCATTCAAAATTCAAAGCTTATCAATTTGAATTAAACTTTGGTGCAACATCTAAACATCAATTAAAAACGACACCTTTAGCAACGAAACGAAAAATTCCAATTAATATTAGAGGTCAAATTGATAGATTGGACGTATATAAAGGTAAAGATAAAGATTATGTGTCCATTATTGACTATAAGTCATCTGTGACAAGTTTAGATTTAACTAAAGTAATGTATGGCATGCAAATGCAAATGTTTACGTATTTAGATGTCGTACTACAAAATAAAGCTTTGTTAAATCTACAAGATAATGTATCACCTGGTGCATTATTGTATTTCCATGTGCATGAACCTGAAATTAAAGCAACAAGTTGGGGTGAAATTCCAGAAGTAGATGATATTTATCAACAAACCATTGAAAAATTCAAAATGGACGGCTATGTGAATAGAAATCCTGAAGTAGTCGATGCGCTTGATGATAAATTGATAGATCAATTAAAATCTGACATGATTCCTGTTACGAAAAAGAAAAATGGTGAATTGAATAGTTATAGTAAAGCTTTAGATGAAGAACTATTTTTCAAATTAATGAATAAAAATAGAGAAAACTTTGTTGAAACAGCCACACAAATTATGGATGGGCATACAGAAGTTTCGCCTATGCGCTATCAAAAGCGATTACCTTGCCAATTTTGTGAATTTAAATCAGTTTGTCACATCGACCCTATAACTGATACAGAGCAATATAGAGAAATCGAACATACATTAACGAAAGATGAAATCATCGACATGTTGAGAGAGGAGGCGGAAGAATGACATTGCCAGAAAAGCCGATAGATGCACAGTGGACGGATGATCAATGGAAAGCGATATATAGCGAAGGGAAAGATATCCTTGTTGCAGCTGCAGCGGGAAGTGGTAAGACAGCTGTGCTAGTTGAGCGTATTATTCAAAAAATTATGCGTAACAAACAAGACGTCAATAGGCTGCTTGTTGTAACCTTCACTAACGCAAGTGCGAGAGAAATGAAAGCAAGGGTCAATGCTGCGATTCAAAAAGAAAGTATTAAATATCCTGAAGATGAACATTTGAAATCACAAAGAATTAAAATTCATCAAGCTCAAATTTCTACACTTCATAGCTTTTGTTTAACATTAATTAAATCACATTATGACACGATTGATATTGACCCAAACTTTAGAACTGCAAATGAAGTTGAGAGTATTGTCTTATTAGAACAGGCAATAGATGATGTGTTAGAAAGCTATTATGAAAAGAATGAACAGACATTTTTAGAAATCGTTGAGCATTTATCCAATGACCGTTCTGACGAGCCTTTAAGAGCATTATTGAACCGTTTGTATCGATTTAGTATTGCGCATGCAGATCCTTTCGCGTGGTTAAATGAATTGGATCAACCATATGATCAAATTGATGAAAATCATGCTTATTTTAAAATGTTTGACCAACTTATTTATCGTAAATTAGATAGTGCTAAAAATGCTTTGTATCAGTCAATAGATTGCTACCAGCATTTGAATGAAGTGGATAAACATGTGAAATATCTTGAAGGTGAACGTATATGGTTGGAGCGCGTATTTGAAGGTAGTAAGCCACTTGATCAAATACATTTAGATATGGCAGCAAAGAAATTACCGACAAATAGTGCAAAGATTAAGTCTGAAAATGAAGGGTCAGAGCAATTACTGGTACTAGGTAAAGACTATCATACAGCCTATATTGACCACTTAAAAGAACTGACTGAAGGTTATCTTAGCAGAAGTAGAGAAGATTTAATTCAAGATATGAAAGATATGGGACCAAGAGTGAAAGTGATTGCGGATATCACGAAAGATGTCATTCAATATTTCCAATCACTTAAACAACAAAAAAGAATTATTGATTTCTCTGATTATGAACATTTAGCTTTAGAAATTTTGACAGATGATGATGGTAATCCTTCAGAAATTGCATTGCAATATCGAGATTACTTTGATGAAATTTTAGTAGATGAATATCAAGATACTAATAGAGTACAAGAGGCTATCATCAGTTGTATTAAACGTGGAGAAGAGCATAATGGTAACTTGTTTATGGTTGGTGATGTGAAACAATCCATCTATAAATTTAGACAAGCTGAGCCAGAATTATTTATAGAAAAATATAAACGATTTAATGATCCGAAAATAGCATCAGGTGAAGTGATCGATTTATCTAAGAACTTTAGATCTAGAAAAGAAGTGCTCGATAATACGAATTTTATCTTTTCACATATGATGGATGAAGTTGTAGGTGAAATTGAATATAACGATGAAGCTAAATTGTATTACGGTGCAGATTATGATTCACAACATACGCCATTAGAAATGGATATTATCGTCCAAGATTCATTTGAAGTAGAAGATAATAATCTTATTGAAGCAAAGGCTATTGTAGATAAAGTGCAATATATATTAGATAACAAACGCGTATTTGATAGAAAAACGCAAAGTTATCGACCTGCAACATTTAAAGATATCGTGATTCTTGAGAGAAGTTATAGTAATGCGATGCACATGCAACAACAATTTAAAGAAGCGAATATTCCGTTTTATGTAGAATCGAAAAAAGGCTACTTCGAACAAAATGAAATTAGATTGATGCTTTCATTTTTACGAGTAATAGATAACCCGTTGCAAGATAAATATTTAGTTGGTGTTATGCGTTCGATAGCATTTCAGTTTAAAGAAGATGAACTTGCTGAAATTAGAAATAAAGCGCCGCAAGAAATTTACTATATAGATTCTATTTATAAATATATGTCAAATCCAGAAGCGGACACAGCACTAGTAGAAAAGCTTAATCAATTTTTAACGCAATTGAAAGACTATCAAGCATATAGTAAGTCTGTCCCGGTATGGCAACTGTTGGATAAATTGTATAATGACTATTACTTAATTTCTTACTTTAGTGGCCTTACTGGTGGTGTTCAAAGAAGACAGAACTTATACGGCTTATTAAATAAAGCTATACAATTTGAAGCATCAAGTTTAAGAGGTATTTTCCAATTTATTAGATTTATCGATGAATTAATTGATCGTGGCCAAGATTTCGGACAAGAAAGTGTTATAGGGCCGAATGATGATGTTGTACGTATGATGACGATTCATAGTAGTAAAGGTCTGGAATTTCCGTTTGTTATTTATTCAGGTATTACACGTGAATTTAACCGTACTGAATTAAGAGAGCATGTTATCTTAAATAATCGATATGGATTAGCTTTAACATATTTCAATACTGAAAAAGAAGTCTCATTCCCAACATTAGCATCTATTATATTTAAAAATATTAACGAAACAGAAATGATTTCTGAAGAAATGAGATTGATTTATGTCGCATTAACGAGAGCTAAAGAGGGATTATATCTTATTGGTCGTGTTAAAGGTGATAAAGCACTCGAAAAAATTGGGCTTGTTAGTGCAGATCAAGATGAAATGATTGAATCTGAATATAGAGTGAAGGCGAAATCACCATTTGATCTTATCTCTTCAGTTCTAGCTAAATCGAAAGATAATGGTTTATCACACTCAATGCCATTTAAATCTGAACGAAGTGAATCTTTTAATATCAATATCATACGTGACGAAGAACAAGATGAAGAACAAGATATCTCATACGAGAAACCAACATTAGATACACTTATGAAATATAAACCTTCTGAGAAAAAGGATGAAATCTATAATCAGATGGTGTACAAATATCCGGATGAACAACTGTTAAATATTGCAGCAAAACAATCTGTTTCTGAAATTAAACGTCAGCGAGAAACTGAAGAAGCAGGAACGGATTATCAAATTGTGAGACAATATCAGCTTGGTACTAAATCATATGACAGACCTAAGTTTATGACTAAACAAAAAAGACAAAGTGCAGAAATTGGTACTTTGATGCATGCTGTCATGCAACACCTTCCTTTAAAACAAGGAGGTTTATCTGTAGAAGACTTACAAAATCTTGTACATGAGTTGATGGATAAAGAAATACTACCTGATGACGCTATGCAAGATTTAGATTTATCATTAATAGAAGTGTTTACACAATCTGATTTATACAAAAGGTTAGTTAATGCAGACAAAGTCATGAGAGAGGTACCTTTTGTAGTTGGTCAAGATGATATCGATCAAGGTTTATCTTTCGATGTTTCTGAAAAAGATAATAAACCCATAATTCAAGGGATGATAGATTGTATATTTATTGAAGGAGATAAAGTATCATTTATAGATTATAAAACAGATGCATTTATCGTTCGTAGAGGTAAAACAAAAGAAGAAGTAGCAGAAACGATGAAACAAAAGTATGACGTTCAAATGCGTTATTATCAAAATACATTGGAAACAATATTGAAGAAACCAGTTGAAGGTTATTTATACTTCTTTCAATATGGAACGAAACACATCAAGGAGAATCATTAATGGCAAAACAAAGAATATTTAGTATTGATGCTTTAAGAGGGTTTAGTTTACTAGGTATATTACTTATGAATATTTTAACCTTTGCTTATCCATATCAAATCATCAATCCGTTTGAGTTTTTTCAACATCAAGATGGTGCATGGTTTAAAATCAGTTCATTATTTATAATCGCTTCGTTTTATCCAATATTTGCATTTCTATTTGGTTATGGTTTGTCTATCATGTATCAAAATAGTTTGGATAAGGGATTAAACTATTATCCAATGATTACGAGAAGATTATTATTTTTATTATTGCTAGGTATCATTCATGGCGTGTTCATTTTTTATGGTGATATTTTATCAACATATGCATTGTTAGGTTTAATAGCAATCATATTTGTGCGCTTGAAACCACAATTTACATTAGTTGCACTATCAATAGGAATCGGCATATTTGTACTGTTATATTTACTGCCAATGATTTTATTAAAAGATGTCACACAAATAGAAAGCTTCGTAGGATTACAAGAATTAGAAAGAGTTAATAATATATTATCAAGTGCTGATTATGTATCGATTATTGGATTTAATTTGAAATATTTTGGTATGAATATTGCGAACGCCATTCTAGTAGGACCATTTTCTATTTTACCGATTATGCTATTCGGTATTTATGCTCATCAAATTAATTGGTTTAACAAAATTAAACAACATAAAAATCTATATATGGTGATAGGTGTTGTTGTATTAATTTTAGGTTTAGCGATTAAAATGATTCAAATCGTGTTAGAAGGTTCAGTGACATCACAATTAATGAGTCAGATGATTGGTGGTCCAATTGTTGCATTGAGCTATATTATGTTCTTTGTGATCTTATGTGAAGATCAAACAGCTCGAAAAATTTTAACGCCATTACAATCAATAGGAAAACTAAGCTTAACGACTTATATTTCACAAAGCATAATATGTATAATCATATTCTATGGTGTTGGTTTAAATTACTACGGTAAGTTACCTGTCTTAAACATTTATATAATAGGTATCGTTATTTATTTCGTGCAACTTATCGTGAGTTATCTGTATTTAATGAAATTTAAACAAGGACCATTGGAAAAATTATGGAGAAAAGTAACATATTTAAAATAATCGATTGAAAAGCATGCGATTTATCTAAAAATTCGGTATAATCGAAATTAAGAATAAGAAGGAGTTGACAGAGTGAATGAAATTTTTAACTTTTAAACATAAAGATATCACTTCATACGGTGTGAAAGTAAAACGCGAAGAAGCGGTTTGGGATTTACGCAAAGTATTTGCAGACTTTGGAGAAGAAGGTTTTAATCCTAAGACATTATTAGAAGGTTTACAATTAAATATAAATGTTGATTTCCAAGAAGCAGTTCGTAAAGCAGTCGTTAAAGTAGAAGAATCTGCTGAGAAAGACGATTACAAATATAGCTTCGAGGATATCGAGTTTTTACCACCTGTAACACCTACAAATAATGTAATTGCTTTCGGACGTAATTACAAAAAACACGCTGAAGAATTAAATAATAAAGTTAATAGATTATATGTATTCACTAAAGCAGCATCATCTTTAACTGGTGATAACGCAGAAATTCCGAATCATAAAGATGTAACAGACAAGTTAGATTATGAAGGTGAATTAGGCGTTGTAATCGGTAAGCATGGAGAGAAAATCCCACGTGGATTAGCTTTAGATTATGTATATGGTTACACAATCATCAATGACATTACAGATAGAAATGCTCAAAAGGAACACGATCAAGCATTCCTTTCTAAATCATTAACAGGTGGATGCCCAATGGGTCCATATATCGTAACTAAAGATGAGTTACCATTACCTGAAGACGTTAATATTGTCACTAAAGTGAACAATGAAATTCGTCAAGATGGTAATACAAATGAAATGATCTTAAAAATCGACGAATTAATTGCTGAAATTTCTAAATATGTAGCATTGCATCCAGGAGATATCATTGCTACTGGTACACCGGCTGGAGTTGGTGCAGGTATGAACCCACCACAATTTTTACAACCTGGTGATGAAATTAAAGTAACAATTGATGGTATCGGAACTTTAACAACATTCATTAGTGAAAAATAATTAAAGTAATATATAAGAGTACCTTCTAAACCGAGTGTTAGAAACTGGGAATAGGGGGTATTCTTTTTAGTAGGACGAACATTTGAATAAATTGTGAATTATGCGCTAACTTTAATATTTGCTTTTGCAAAAATGGGCTTATTCTAATTGTTCCTATGTTATAATGCTATTGGAAAAGAAATATGAATATTTGGGGGGAACTAAATATGATACATTTCCATATTTTTAGCTGGTTAGTTACGATTATCTTATTCTTCGTTGTCTACATGAAAGTTACAAATAAACCAGTGCATATGGTCTTAAGATTATTCATGGTATTTACTTTAATTTCTGGTTTTGTTATTTTCATACAAGCTATGGGAATTAACGGTATGCTATATGGTATTAAATTTATTCTTGGACTTGCAGTTCTTGGTTTAATTGAAGTGACAATTGCTAAGAAGAAAAAGAATAAAAACAGCCAAGGATTATTCATTGCAACAATTGTTGTAATGGTATTAACGATTTTATTAGGTAGTTATTTACCAATGGGTGTATTACACTTTGGTTAATAGCCACTTTAAGATCCATTCATGATTTTGTATATACAAGACATGAATGGATTTTTTTATTGAATTTATTTATGACAATTTCATGTAGTTCTATCAGTTAAGTAAACGTTTTAGTATAATAGAATTAATTGGGTAATAAAGAGGGTTGAATAAATGAATAAATGGACAAAAATAATCATATCGATTATATTAATCGCACCACTTTTTAGTAGCTATGTTTTTGCGAAAGAGAAAGAATACGAGGATGTTAAATACCCTAGAATTTATAGTTTAGTGGTTGATCGTTTTATGAATGGAAATAACGACAACAATAAGATGATTAAAAATAATAATCAATCGAAAGATTTACCACTTGGAGGGGATTTCCAAGGGATTGAATCAAAGCTAGATTATATTCATGATATGGGATTTAATACGATACATATTTCACCAGTCTTTTCACATGATCAGAAAGATTTTTTAGGATATAAAGTGAAAAACTATGATGATATTGACAAAGTGCTAGGTGGAGAAAAAGCATTCAAATCATTAATTGATAAAGTGCATCATAAAGATATGAAAATCATCGTTGATATGCCAGTTACATATACAGATGATTTTAAGCAATCTACATCTGGTGATTTAAATCAAATTCAAAAATCATACTTTAAAAATGAGCAATTCATAGATTTGAAGAATAGTGAGAATCAAGGTATTTACAAAGCGAAAGTTAAAAATTTTGTTGATAAATATCATGTCGATGGTGTTTCGATGAATATCGTTCAAGATGGTATAGATGCTGAGGCGTTTCTACCAGAAGGATTGGATACATACGGTATCATTAATAAAGACGGCATAAACGCTAAGAACTTCAAACATTTATCGACAAATGGTACACGTACCGCTATTCAAAATGCATTTAAAACTGAAAATACCGAAATTCCTGATTATAACCAAAAAGGTGAAGTACTCATTGCAGACACTTGGTTTACAGAACGTTTCACAAAGCATGCTGCAGATGAGAACAAATTCCCTGGAACACGTATTAAACAATTAATGACATATATGTGGGGATATAAAGGTCCAGTTATGATGAACTATGGTACAGAAATAGCTGTAAACGGTTCGAAAATCGAAACAATCAATCAGCTACAGAACTTTAGAACGGATAAAGAAGTTATAAAATATTTAGAAAAAATTGCTGATACCTTTAAACAATATCAGGAATTGTATGAAGGTAAAGTGAAAGTATTGCCGCATGATAAAGGCACAAACTTGTTTTATTATGACACAAATACGATTGATTATATCTTGAATATTAACGATAGTAGTAAGTCTAAAAAAGTCACATTAGATGATAAGCTTATTGAAAAAAATAAAATGCTATCTGGCCTTATATTAGGAGATAATATTAAAGGTAAAGATAATCGATATGACTTAATTACGGATAGAGAAGAAAGTGAACTATACGCAATTATTAATGAAAGAGGACTGAATAATAGTTATTTAGTTGCAGCAGTACTTGTAATCCTATTATTTGGATTATTTATCTTCTTAGTATCAAGAAGAAGTAAACGACAAAAGAATAATCAATAATATGTAAAGCTGGGACATCCGTGTCCCAGCTTTTTTCATTGTTAGAGGTAGTAAGGGGTTAGGAGTGTGTTTCTGGACCGATAAAAATAAATACCTGTCCAGAAACGAGAAATATGGACCGATAAAAATAATTAACGGTCCAGAAATGAGAAATATGGACCGATAAAATAAATTACCGGTCCAGAAACGAGAAATATGGACCGATAATAATTATCGGTCCAGAAACGGGAAATATGGACCGATAAAAAAAATTAACGGTCCAGAAACGGGAAATATGGACCGATAAAATAAAATATCGACCCGAAAACAGGATTTACAGGCCGATAAATAAAATTACCGACCCGAAAACATCGTTTTCGGGTCGCTCTATTATAATTCACATGCTTTTATATTGATTGTGCTTTATAACCAATCATATTAACAATATCTTTTGGACTAGAGAATGGTGGTGCATAAGCGATCTCGATATCACGTAGTTCGTCTACAGTTAGGTCTCCTATTATTGCTGTAGCTATAATATCAATTCGTTTATCAGCACCATCTTTACCGACTGCACATGCACGTAATATTTTGCGTGTTGCTTTATCAAAATAAACGCGTAATGTAAGTGGTTCGGCACTAGGATAATAGCCAGCATGTTGTTTTTGAGTTTGTTCAACTACTTCATAATCATAATTTGAGAGTTCACTTTCTGAAACGCCAACACTACCTAATGCATAATCAAACATTTTCACAATATTTGTACCAAGTAAACCTTTGAAAGTAGCTTTAGGACTTGATGAATTTGAAGTAATATTTTCAGCGATTAATACTGCTGCTCTATGGGCACCCCAAGCTAAAGTGACACTAGTTGGTTTCTTTGTATGTCTATAGAATGTTTCAATCACATCACCTAATGCATATACATCATCTAAATTCGTTTCGAAATATTCATTTACTGGGATATAGCCTTTTTCATTTAATTTAAGTGAAGATGATTTTAACCAATCACTATTTGGTTCAATTCCAACACCAGTAATGACTATGTCATATGACTCTGTTATACCGGATTTAAAAGTTACTTCTCGTCCTGAAATATCCGCAATTTCTTCATTTAATTTATAAGGAATATGTCGTTTTTCTAACTCATCAAATATAACTTTATTTAAATCTTTATCCATACTTTTATTAATGTGGTCGCTACGATGTATCAAAGTTGTATGGATATTTCTATTATATAAATTCTCCAAAATTTCTAAACTCACATAACCAGCACCGACAATTAATGCAGATTGAACATTTTCTTTTTGAATAAAGTCTTCTATTTTGTCAGTATCTACTAAGTTTCTTAATGTGAATACACGGTCAGATTGAAAACCTAAATGTCTTGCACGACAACCCGGACTTAAAATAAGTTTGTCATATACATCTTCAAAAATTTCACCAGTTTCATGATTTTTAATCGTGATTGTTTTTTTAGCATCATTTAATTCGATTGCTTCATGATAAGTTTTAACTGTAATATGTTTTTTCTCTTTAAATTGATCAGGTGTCGCTGATAACATCATATCTCTATCTTCTACGACTTCTCCTAAATAATAGGGAAGGCCACAGTTTGCAAAGCTCATATCTCTATCTTTTTCATAAACTGTAATATCACTATCCGGATCAAGTCGTCGAATTTGCGATGCAACTGTTGCGCCTCCAGCAACTGCACCGATTACGATAATTTTAGCCACTTACCATCACTCCTTATAATAGAATATAGCGACTGTGCCACTACCAGTGTGTGAACATATAACTGGTCCGATATTTGAAATGACAACATCTTTAGGTGAAAGATTTGATTGTATCAGTGCTTTAATTTTTTCTGCTTCTTCAATATCATCAGCATGTGTCATATAAATAATGTCACCAGAGTAATCACTATTTTCTTTTTTCATCTTATCAATAATGGCATGCCATAATTTTTTAGAGCCTCGATGCTTCTCAATCGGAACAAGTTTACCTTCTTCAACATGAAGGAGTGGCTTAATATTTAATAAATTACCTAAAAATGCTTGTCCTTTAGAAAGTCTGCCACCACTAGCTAAATAGTTTAAATCTTTAACTGTAAATAAGTGTCTAATTTTATCAATTCGCTCTTTAATATAAGCGTCAAGCTCTTCAAAAGTATAGGACTGTTCAATTTTATCTTGTACATCGAGAATTAATTTACCGCATCCCATTGATGCACTTAATGTGTCGTAAATCGTTAAATCAAGGTCTGGGTATGTTTCTTTCACTTGTTCTTTAACTAAGCAAGCCGTTTGATATGTCCCACTTAAAGCACTACTAAAAGCTAAGTAAATGGCTTGTTCTTTCTTTTCTGCAACTTCAGTAAATACTTTTGTCATTTGTTCCATAGTAGCTTGATTCGTCTTTGGATGTTTATTGTTTTTAATTGCTGCTAATACTTCTTCGTTTGAGATTTCATATTGATCAACTTTATTTTGATCATCAATGACAATTCCGAAAGGTAAGAAGTAAAATCCTTTTTCTTCAATTTGAGATAACGTTAAATCTGAACCACTATCCACGATCATTTTCATGTAAAAATCCCCTTACATATTTAAGTCAAAATGTTTGTTTAAGTATTTTCCGATACCATCATTATTATTAGTGTCTGTAACTTCTGTTGCAATTTCTTTAAGTTCTGGAATAGCATTTCCCATTGCGATACCATAATTGGCAAATTGAATCATTTCAAAATCATTATCTTCATCACCAAAAGCAATAATATTATCAAAATCTATATCTAAATATTCAGCGACATATTTTACCGCTTTACCTTTGTTAATACCCTTTTTAACAATTTCAATAACAGGAAATGGAGCACCCCAACGACGATGTTCTATAAATTCAGCATAGTGTTTATTTAAATGCCTTTTAATACGTGGAATTTCACTTTCTTCTGCTTGAATTAATAAACTCGTAGGAGATTCAGGTAGTAATTGATCAAGTTCTCCATATTTTATTTCAGGATTGCCCATACTGAATCCTTCAAATAATGATTGATCATAGTTGTTGATATACACTTGGTCTTTAACTTCAGCAATAATATTTTTAATATCAAGTTGACTAATATCTTTATAAATTTTGTATGCGATACGAGTATCAAATTGTTCATGTTTCGTTGGGAACCTATTATCTGTTGGATGATGAATATAAGCACCATTAAAATTAATGATCGGGGTATTCATATTCATTGCATTGTAATAATCCACACTTGCTCGATATGGTCTACCAGTTGAAATCATAATTTCATGACCGGATTTTTTTAAATACTGTAATACTTTTTTAGTAAAAGGTGAGATGCGCTTTTCATCGTTTAATAATGTGCCATCTAAATCTAAACAAATTAAATGTTTTTCCATATCGATAACTCCTTACCATTTTTCTTTATGATACATACAATAATATCATATCATTTTCTTTAACCCATGCTTTAAATTTGATATATTATATATAGTAACTTTTAGAATGAGGTGAAAATATGGAAGAAGCAATGAAAGATAGTATTATCGGTGCACTTGAGAATGTAATTGACCCAGAACTAGGAATAGACATAGTTAACTTAGGTCTTGTATATAACGTTGACTTAGACGACGAAGGATTATGCACAGTAGAAATGACTTTAACTTCTATGGGTTGTCCAATGGGGCCACAAATTATAGATCAGGTTAAAACTGCATTAGCAGAATTACCTGAAATTAAAGAAACAGAAGTTAACATTGTCTGGAATCCACCATGGGGCAAAGACAAAATGTCACGTTACGCTAAAATTGCATTAGGTGTAAGCTAAAAGTAATCAAAAAGCAGTAGAGATCATGTTTAAAACATGATCTCTACTGCTTTTGTTGTTTATAGTTATTTGTCTGAAATTAATTATTATTAGACTTTGGTTTCTTATGCTTGTCTGAGATTAAAGTATAGACGATATAAAATATAACGAATATCAATATGATAGTGGTAACAGGATTCAAAGGCTTGTTATTAAAAATTGCATTATAAAATAAATTTATAGAATAGGCTAAACTACATAAACCTAGAATAATCCAGATTAAGTTTTTCATTGATATCCTCCTTATAGAATAAAGGTTTTAAAATCTTAATCCTTATTCTATCCTACATATGGATAAAGGACAATTTTCGCAATTGATGGCTCGCTTTAAATAATCTAAGTCGTGTATTGTGATTTTCTTATGATTGATGGAGACGATTTTCTCTTTCTTTAAATTACTCAACATACGGTTAACACTTTCTCTTGTTACATTACAAAAATTGGCTAATTCATGATTGGTTAAATCTACATTGATCAAAATGCTATTTTCATCTTGTATGCCATATGTATTTGCTAATTTAATCAATATTGAATAGAATGCACCTGTTTTACCAAGTGTGTAGACATCTCTAATTTGATATTCATTTTTTTCGTTTTCATTTTGTACCCACAGTAACCATTCATATTTAAGCACTTCATCGTTTAAAATGGCTTCTTCGAATTGTACTTTAGGAATACTAAATACGACAGCTGCTTCTTTTACTCTTGCTGAAAGGCTATGTGTCTTTCTTCCACAAAATAATGTAGTCGAACCGAAAATACTATGTCTGCCTAATAGTTTAGTATTAAATTCTTTCCCGTCTTCCATTACGCGATGTGTAATGACTTTTCCCTCTACAATTACATAAATATGATTACATAAGTCTCCAGTATGGTATATATAATGGTGGGCATCAAAATGGTGTCGTTGACCATGTTGAATAATATACTCAATAATTGAAGTTGCTTCTGTATATGTAGTTTGCAAAAGATCACTTCCCCTTATGATTTCACTTATAGTTTACCATAAAATGTCATAAAAAAGGTTTGTAATTTTGGTGCTTTATATTTGTCAAAGAAGGTCAAAAGGTATATAATCAAATTAAGGTCAAAGATAGTCAAACTATTGGCCGTTGAAAATTTAAAGAGGTGATACATTTGGATATTAATCAGATGACATATTCCGTACAAAGTGCAATTGAACAAGCACAACAATTATCACAATCATATCAACTACAAAATATTGAAATAGAAGCTGTATTACTTGCAGCATTAAATGAAGATGAAAGTATTTTTAAAAGAACGCTTGAAAGAGCAAATATTGATACAGAAATTTTAAAAGATAAATATGAACAAAAGTTAAAACAATATTCTGTAGTTAAAGGTGATAACGTCCAATATGGACAATATATTTCGCCAAAGCTTAATGAATTATTTAATAAAGCAGATAAAATTAAAGAAGAAATGCAAGATGACTATATGTCTATGGAGCATATCTTAAAAGCAGCCATCGAAGTTGACCAAACAACAATCGATATTGTAGGCAATAAAAAAGAAGTCATTAATGAAATTATTAATAAAATAAGAGGAGGGAATCGTGTGACATCACAAAATCCTGAAGTACAATATGAAGCATTATCTAAATACGGTAGAGATTTAGTCGAAGAAGTTCGAAAAGGGAAAATGGATCCTGTAATCGGTAGAGATGAGGAAATTCGTAATACGATTCGTATATTAAGTAGAAAAACTAAAAATAACCCAGTATTAATAGGTGAGCCTGGTGTTGGTAAAACAGCCATTGTAGAAGGACTTGCTCAACGAATTGTTAAAAGAGATGTTCCTGAATCACTATTAGATAAAACAATTTTTGAATTAGATTTATCAGCATTAGTAGCTGGTGCCAAATTCCGCGGTGAATTTGAAGAAAGATTAAAAGCAGTCTTAAAAGAAGTTAAAGAATCTGAAGGAAGAATTTTATTATTCATTGATGAAATTCATATGTTAGTTGGTGCAGGTAAAACAGACGGTGCAATGGATGCAGGTAACATGCTTAAACCAATGTTAGCAAGAGGTGAGTTACACTGTATCGGTGCAACAACTTTAAATGAATATCGTCAATACATTGAAAAAGATTCAGCATTAGAAAGACGTTTCCAAAAAGTAAACGTTAAAGAACCTGACTTAGAAGATACTATTTCAATTTTAAGAGGTTTGAAAGAAAGATATGAAGTACACCATGGTGTTCGTATTCAAGATAGAGCATTAGTGGCAGCAACTGAATTATCAGATAGATATATTACAGATAGATTCTTACCAGACAAAGCGATAGATTTAGTAGACCAAGCTTGTGCAACAATACGTACAGAAATGGGTTCTAATCCAACTGAGTTAGATGCTGTAAATAGACGTGTGATGCAGTTAGAAATTGAAGAAAATGCACTTAAATCAGAATCTGACCAAAGCAGTCAAATTCGTCTAGAAGAATTACAAAAAGAATTAGCCGATGAAAAAGAAAAACAACAACAATTACAAAGTAAAGTTGAACAAGAGAAAGAACAAATCAAATCATTACAAGATAAAAGAGCAGAATTAGATGAAAGTAAACAAGCGCTTGAAAATGCAGAAAATCAATATGATTTAGCTAAAGCAGCAGAACTTAAACACGGCAAGATTCCACAAATAGAAGCAGAATTAAAAGAATTAGAAGAAGCATTTGCTGAAGAAACAGGATCTGATCATGACCGACTTATTAGAGAAGTTGTAACAGATGAAGAAATTGGTTATATCGTCAGTCAATGGACAGGTATCCCAGTATCAAGACTTGTTGAAACTGAAAGAGAAAAATTACTTAAACTTTCAGACATTCTACATGAAAGAGTTGTTGGTCAAGATGAAGCTGTAGATTTAGTGTCAGATGCTGTTGTAAGAGCAAGAGCAGGTATTAAAGACCCAAATAGACCGATTGGTAGTTTCTTATTCTTAGGTCCTACTGGTGTCGGTAAAACTGAATTAGCTAAGACATTAGCAGCAACATTATTTGATTCTGAAAAACATATGATCAGAATTGATATGAGTGAATATATGGAAAAACACTCTGTAGCACGTTTGATTGGTGCGCCTCCAGGTTATGTAGGTTATGAAGAAGGTGGCCAATTAACAGAAGCGGTTAGAAGACAACCATATTCAGTTATTTTATTAGATGAAATTGAAAAGGCACACAATGATGTGTTTAATGTATTACTTCAATTATTAGATGAAGGTAGATTAACAGATGCAAAAGGTCGCAGTGTTGATTTTAAAAATACAATTATCATTATGACAAGTAACATTGGATCACAATATTTATTAGATGGCGTTACTGAAAATGGTGAAATTGAAGAATCAGCTAAAAAACAAGTAGACGATAGCTTGCATGCATACTTTAAACCAGAAATATTAAACAGAATGGATGATATCGTATTATTCAAACCACTTTCTATTAAAGATATGAGTCATATCGTAGATCATATTATTACAAACTTAAACATTCGATTAGTAGATCAACACATCAAAGTGAGTGTAGACCAAGATGTGAAAGAGTGGATAGCTGAAGAAGCGTATGAACCACAATTTGGTGCAAGACCATTGAAACGATTTGTACAAAGACAAATTGAAACACCATTAGCAAGATTGATGATCGGTCAAGAATTAAAAGAAGGTACAATAGTAAACGTACACTTAGTAGATGGTGAAGTTAAATTTGAAGTAAATGCATAATAAAGTATCCCGTCATGTAATTGGCGGGATTTTTTTGGTGTTGTGTATAAGGTAGTAATTAGCAAGTTAGGTGAGAAGTGCAAATAGTGGGTGTGTTATTAGCAGTTTTGATTAGAAGTGCAAATAACGAGTGTCCATAGTAACACTTCGGCCGAGTTTTGTAACTATAGCGGTCCATAGTAACACTTCGGCCGAGTTTTGTAACTATAGCGGTCCATAGTAACACTTTGACCGACTTTTGTAATTATAGCCGCCCATAGTAACACTTTGACCGATTTTTGTAACTAACGCCCCCGTTATGAACAAGTTTGGCGAAAAGTGTTCACAACGCCCCTGTACAAACCGTGAATATAAGCCAGAAAAAATATAGTTAATCACAAACAAAAAATCCCGTCATATAATTGACGGGAATTTTTTATGAATGTTGTGTACTTTGTTTGTCCGAAGAAGATTTACCAACTAAAGCATCTAAAAGAATAATAACAACTGTAAAAATGATTGCATAAATAGTTGGACTAACAAAATTTAGCGCTTCATCTGAACCGCCTAAACTATGTAAAACAAAGTTTATCATTTGTGATAATAAGAATGCCCATATAAAAGTTAAGATGTATTGCATTTTTTATCCTCCGTAACTGTTAATGTCATATCATTCATTATAATTAACTTTTTATAAATTGTATACCTTATATGATGAAAACGATTTAAATATTTTTAAAAGTGAGTCTGTGCTTGTATATAATGGTATAAGTATGTTAAATTAGTACCTGATAATAACAACAGATTATAAGAAGGTGTCAATATAATGGATATTGGTATAAAAGGTTTTGGGGCATATGCGCCTAAACGCGTGGTAAAAAATGAACATTTTGAAAGTTATTTAGATACATCAGATGAATGGATTACAAAAATGACTGGTATAAAAGAAAGACGTTTTGCTGATGATACTGAAGATACAAGTGATTTAGCATACGAAGCTGCGGTAAGAGCGATTGAAGATTCAGGTCTAGATAAAGAAGAAATCGAAATGATCATCGTAGCAACTTCAACAGGGGATAAACCATTTCCAACTGTAGCAACTACGTTACAAAAAAGATTAGGTTTAAATAAAGTGCCATCTATGGATCAACTTGCTGCATGTACTGGTTTTATTTATGGTATAGTAACTGCACAACAATTTGTACAATCTGGTCTTTATAAAAATGTATTAGTAGTTGGTGCTGATAAACTAACGAAAATTACAGATATGAATGACAGAAGTACAGCTATATTATTTGGTGATGGTGCTGGCGCAGCTATCATTGGCGAAGTATCAGAAGGTAAAGGTATACTAAGTGTTGAGCTTGGTTCAGATGGTAATGGTGGACCACACCTATATCAAGATATGGATGCTAATACAATCCAAATGAATGGACGTGAAGTCTTTAAGTTTGCAGTTAGAATTATGGGTGAAGCTTCAACTAAAGCAGTAGAAAAAGCAGGTCTACAATCAGAAGACATCGATATGTTTGTACCACATCAAGCTAATATCAGAATTATGGAATCTGCTCGTGAAAGATTAGGTATTGCTAAAGAGAAGATGAGTGTAACTGTAGATAGATACGGGAATACATCTGCAGCTTCAATACCCTTAAGTATTGCATATGAATTAGAACAAGGTAAAATAAAAGATAACGATACAATAGTCCTAGTTGGATTTGGTGGCGGCCTGACTTGGGGTGCCATAACGTTACGCTGGGGTAAATAGGAGGAAATTGGATAATGACAGAGAAAAAACGTGTTGTAATGACTGGTTTAGGTACATTAAATCCTTTAGGAAATGACGTGCCTACTACTTGGGAAAATGCAATTAACGGTAAAAACGGCATAGACGAAGTAACAAGGATTGATGTTTCTGAATTTCCAGCTAAATTAGCGGGTGAATTAAAAGACTTCAATATTGATGATCATATTCCGAAAAAAGATGCTCGTAAAATGGACAGATTTACGCAATATGCAATTGTTGCTGCGCGTGAAGCTTTAAAAGATTCTAAATATGAAATTACAGATGAAAATAGTCATCGTGTAGGTGTTTGGATTGGTTCAGGTATTGGTGGTATGGAAACATTCGAATACTCACACAATATGCTTTTAAAACGTGGTCCAAAACGTGTAAGTCCTTTCTTCGTACCAATGATGATTCCAGATATGGCAACTGGTCAAGTATCTATAGATTTAGGCGCTAAAGGTCCAAATGGTTGTACAGTTACTGCTTGTGCAACAGGTACAAACTCTATAGGTGATGCATTTAAAATCATCCAACGTGGTGATGCTGATGTTATGTTAGCTGGTGGTACAGAGGCACCTATAACAGAAATGGCTATTGCAGGTTTCAGTGCGAATAAAGCATTATCTACAAATCCTGACAAAAATACAGCGTGTCGTCCTTTCCAAGAAGGAAGAGATGGCTTCATCATGGGTGAAGGTGCTGGTGTAGTTGTATTAGAATCATTAGAATCAGCTGAAGCACGTGGTGCACATATTTATGCTGAGGTAGTAGGATATGGATCAACTGGGGATGCATTCCATATAACAGCTCCATCTCCAAATGGAGAAGGCGGTGCTCGTGCAATGCAAGCAGCCATTAAAGATGCTGGTATTAAACCAGAAGATATCCAATATTTAAATGCACACGGTACAAGTACACCAATTGGTGATTTATATGAAGTATTAGCTATTAAATCTACTTTCGGTGATGCAGCTAAGAACTTAAAAATAAGTTCAACTAAATCAATGATGGGTCATTTACTTGGTGCAACTGGTGCAGTTGAATCAATCTTAACGGCTTTATCAATTGAAAATAGTATTGTCGCTCCGACAATTAATGCAAACACACCAGATCCAGAAATCGATTTAGACTATACGCCTAATGAAGCGGCTAAATTAGATATTGAGTACGCTATGAGTAACAGCTTAGGCTTTGGTGGACATAATGCAGTATTAGTCTTCAAAAAATATCAAAAATAGCTCATAAAAATAAAGCAGAAATACCAATGAAAAGTTGGTGTTTCTGCTTTTTATTTATGAAAAATATTAAACGATAAACCCTAGAAAGATTGAGATAATAAAAAATAATGTACTTAATACGACAAAAGGTAATACCCAGTTATGTATTGTTCTTTCTTTTAAATGTAGTTCTTTCATATTTGGATTCATGATTTCATCGTCTTTCAAATAATCTTGTGACGCTTTAGACTTCATATGAAAATTAAACTTCCGAACTGCTTGTCTAGAAACTTCTCCAACGCCATCTTGTTTCATCGCAACAATCCAACTTGCTGCAAAAGCAATTGTCATGATGTAAAAGTATATATTAGCTGCTTGATCTAGGTCTTTTAAAAAGATAAGACAAAGGACAGCAAATAGGCCAATATAACCTATAGTAAAAATACCCCAAAATTTCATTATTACCTACCTCTTATCATTAGATTTAAGTGTATTATAACAGATTAGAAAAAAATATTTATGTTTTGTGGAACTTAATAAAAAAATAAGTGTAATTTTACTTATGTATAATTATTGTATGCTACTACATAGTAAATGACTGAAAATTAGAAAAAATAGGTAATTAGTAAACAAATGTTGTATATTTATGCTATTAAAGTGTATATCGATATCGCGTTGTCGCTTTATCGTAATAAAATAATCTATTATTTTGAACACTTTCATATTCAAAATTCTGAATATTCGTGTTGATTTACATTGTATAAATTCTGTATAATGTATATAAATATTTCTGAATATTAAAAGAAATATGAATTCGATAAGGGGATTGGAGGCAAAACAATGGTTAGATATACTTTGAAACGTATTATTTATATGTTCATATCATTGTTTTTAATTATGACGATAACATTTTTCTTAATGAAATTGTTACCGGGTTCACCGTACAACGATGAGAAATTATCAGAAGAGCAGAAGGTTATTATAAATGAAAAGTATGGTTTGAATGATCCTGTACCAGTACAATACGCGAACTATTTAAAAAATGTCGCAAAAGGTGATTTTGGTATTTCATTCCAATACGATAACAGAGAGGTTTGGAGTTTAATTAAACCTAGACTTGGACCATCTGTAGAAATGGGTACATATGCGATGATTTTAGGAACTATTACTGGTTTATTATTAGGTATAGTTGCTGCAATCAGGCAAAATACAATAGTAGACTATGGGGCCACCTTCCTATCGGTAATATTTATTTCAGTTCCATCATTCGTTCTAGCTGTACTACTACAATATGTATTTGCTGTTGAATGGCAAATATTCCCTGTAGCAGGTTGGAGTGGATTTATGACTGCTGTATTACCATCAATTGCGTTAGCAGCAGGTGTAACAGCAACAATTGCACGTTATATACGTTCTGAAATGATTGAGGTCCTAAGTTCTGATTACATAGAATTAGCAAGAGCTAAGGGGATGTCAAGTGCACGTGTTATCTTTGGACATGCAGTACGTAATGGATTAATTCCAATCATTACGATTATCGTTCCAATGTTAGCAGGTATCTTAACAGGTACTTTGACAATTGAAAATATATTCGGCGTTCCTGGTCTAGGTGACCAATTCGTTCGATCAATACAAACAAATGACTATCCAGTCATTATGGCTTTAACATTACTATTCAGTTTCTTATTTATTATTTCAATCTTTTTAGTTGATGTACTTTACGGATTAGTAGATCCAAGAATCCGTGTTGAAGGAGGTAAAAAATAATGGCTAATAATGATGATAACAAGTTAAATAATAGCGGTTATGATAACGCCTCTGTTACACACTCAACACAAGGTATGCCAGCAGAAAGCTTTGTATTACATGGAAGAGATAAAGTAGTAGAAGAAAAATTCGAAAGAAAAAGTCGTACATTCTGGCAAGATGCTTGGAAGCAACTTGTAGGGAATAGACTAGCGATTGTTGGTTTAATATTCCTTATCTTACTGACAATTCTTTCTTTAGTAGGACCATTAATGAACGATCATAAATTCAGTGATCAAAACGTTTCACATGCGAACTTACCACCGAAAATTCCAGTATTAGATAAAGTTCCGTTCTTACCATTTGATGGTACTGATAGAGATGGCTTTGACTTATATGAAAGTCAAAACGTTCAAGAAAATTACTGGTTCGGTACGGATGAACTTGGGCGTGACTTATGGACACGTACTTGGAGAGGTACACAAGTATCCTTATTCATCGGTGTTGTAGCGGCAGCTCTAGATATCTTTATCGGTGTTATTTACGGTGCTGTATCAGGTTACTTCGGAGGAAGAATAGATGATATTTTACAACGTATTGTAGAAATACTTTCTTCTATTCCAAACTTAATCGTCGTAATTTTATTCGTATTACTATTTGATCCATCTATATGGACAATTATTTTAGCCATGTCCGTAACAGGTTGGCTCGGTATGAGTCGTATTGTACGTGGACAATTCTTGAAAATTAAAGAACAAGAATTCGTAATGGCATCAAGAACATTAGGGGTTTCTAACTTTAAATTAATCTTTAAACATATTTTACCAAATACACTTGGCCCAATTATTGTAACGTCAATGTTTACAGTTCCAAGTGCAATTTTCTTCGAAGCATTCTTAAGCTTCATTGGATTAGGTATTCCAGCACCACAAGCATCACTAGGTTCATTAGTTGATACAGGTAGAAAAATGTTGCTGATTTACCCACATGAATTATTCGTACCAGCAACAGTATTAAGTTTATTAATCTTATTCTTCTACTTATTCAGTGATGGTTTAAGAGATGCGTTTGACCCTAAAATGCGTAAATAAGGAGGAAATTAATTATGGCTAAGAGAATATTAGAAGTAAATAACTTACATGTTTCCTTCGACATTGACGCGGGGGAAGTACAAGCAGTAAGAGGTGTAGACTTTTATTTAGATAAAGGGGAAACACTTGCGATAGTTGGTGAATCAGGTTCAGGTAAATCTGTTACGACTAAAGCATTAACACGCTTATTGCCTAGAAAAGTAGGTCGAATTAAAGACGGTTCTATCTTGTTTGACGGGAAAGATATTGCAAAATTAAGCGAAAAAGAAATGCAGAAGATTCGTGGTAAAGAGATTGGTATGATATTCCAAGATCCTATGACTTCACTCAATCCAACTAT
Source organism: Mammaliicoccus sp. J-M41 (assembly GCF_022385935.1). Lineage (NCBI taxonomy): Bacteria > Bacillati > Bacillota > Bacilli > Caryophanales > Staphylococcaceae > Mammaliicoccus > Mammaliicoccus sp. J-M41. Next base: position 52,163 of record NZ_JAJNIR010000008.1, read on the forward strand.
GAAGATTGGTAAGCAAGTCATGGAACCACTTATTAAGCATCAAAAATTATCTAAACAAGATGCGAAAAAGCGCGCATTAGATATTTTAAATTTAGTAGGTTTACCGAAAGCAAAAGAAAGGTTTAATAACTATCCTCACCAATTCTCTGGTGGACAAAGACAAAGGATTGTTATTGCTACAGCATTAGCTTGTGACCCTAAAATCTTAATTGCAGATGAACCTACAACAGCATTAGACGTAACGATTCAAGCACAAATATTAGAATTGATGAAAGAATTACAACATAAAATAGATACTTCTATTATCTTTATTACACATGACTTAGGTGTAGTAGCTAACGTGGCAGATAGAGTAGCAGTAATGTATGGTGGACAAATTGTAGAAACTGGTTCAGTTGATGAAATTTTCTATAACCCTAAACATCCATACACATGGGGCTTACTATCATCTATGCCAAGTTTAGAAACATCTCATGATACAGAACTTTTGGCTATCCCTGGAACACCACCAGATTTAATCAAGCCACCTGTTGGAGATGCTTTTGCTAGACGTAGTGAATATGCCTTAGATATTGACTTTAAGGAAGAGCCACCTTGGTTCCAAATTTCACCTACACACTTTGTGAAGTCATGGTTGTTAGATGAAAGAGCACCTAAAGTAGAATTACCAGAAGCTGTTAAATTAAAACAAAAAGCAACACCAGATCAATTTGACAAGCCAAAACGTGTAGAAAGGGTGACGTTCTAATGGCTGATAAAAGAGAAGTACTGATTGATGTTCAAAATTTAAAGCAATATTTCAACGTAGGCAAGAAAAATGAGGTAAGAGCGGTAGATGATATCTCGTTTCAAATATTTAAAGGTGAAACATTAGGTTTAGTTGGTGAGTCTGGTTGTGGTAAATCCACAACGGGACGCACACTTATTAAACTATATGATGCAACTGACGGGAAAGTCATCTTTGATAACGTTGATATACAAAATATCAAAAAGCGTAAAGACTTATTACGATTTAATCGTCGTATGCAAATGATTTTCCAAGATCCATATGCATCGTTAAACCCACGTCTTAAAGTTATGGATATAATTGCTGAAGGTTTAGATGTTCACAAACTCGTTTCAAGTAAAGAAGAAAGAAAAAAACGTGTTTACGAATTACTTGAAACAGTTGGTTTAAATAAAGAGCATGCTAATAGATATCCACATGAGTTCTCTGGTGGACAAAGACAAAGGTTAGGAATTGCGCGTGCATTAGCTGTTGAACCAGAATTCATTATTGCAGATGAACCTATCTCTGCACTTGACGTTTCGATTCAAGCACAAGTTGTTAACTTAATGCAAAAGCTACAAGATGAAAAAGGCATTACGTTCTTATTCATCGCGCATGATTTATCAATGGTTAAATATATTTCAGATAGAATCGGTGTAATGTACTTTGGTAAATTGGTTGAACTTGGACCATCTGACCAAATTTATAAGCATCCTCAACATGAATATACTAAATCATTGTTATCAGCGATTCCATTACCAGATCCTGATTCTGAACGAACAAGAACAAGATCTTCATATAATCCAGATATACATAAATATGAAGACGACGACAAACTAGAATTAAGAGAAGTAGGTCCGGATCACTTTGTATATTGTTCTGAAAAAGAATTTGCTGAGAAGAAGGCCAACTATAATAAAGACTTTGATTTAACAGAAGCATAATATTATAGTTTTTAATCTAGATTTATCGTATTTTAACAATTGTTTGAAAATTGTGTGAATTTTTGTTGTTATTCATACATTTTTAAAATATAATTATAATAACTCTTCTGATTAATCAGGGGAAAGAAAACAAGGGGGAAAAGCTATATGAGGAAGAAGATTTCGGTTTTATTGTCAATACTCGTTGCAGCTGTTTTAACGTTAGCAGCATGTAGTGGTGGCGGTTCTAAAAGTGACGAAGGTGGTAAAGGCGGCGTTAAGAGTGAAAAATCTGAAAACGTCTTAAACTTATCTTCAACATCAGATATTCCAACTATGGATTCATCTTTAGCAACAGACCAAGTATCATTCTTTACGTTTAACCAAACTTTAGAAGGATTATATGTATTAGATAAAGATGATAATCCTGCACCAGGTGTTGCAAAAGCAGATCCTGAAAAATCTGCAGACGGTAAAACTTGGACTATCAAATTAAGAGACAATGCAAAATGGTCAAATGGTGATCCAGTTACAGCACATGACTTCGTTTATGCTTGGCAAAGAACTGTAGATCCAGACACAGCAGCTGAATATGCATACATGTTTGAAAACATCGAAAACGCTAAAGACATCACTGCAGGTAAGAAAAAACCTGAAGAATTAGGCGTTAAAGCAATTGATGATCATACTTTAGAAGTTAAATTAATTAAAGACGTTCCTTGGATGCAAAGTCTATTTGCTTTCGGTTCATTCATGCCTCAAAACGAAAAATTCGTTGAGAAACAAGGTAAGAAATTCGGGACTACTGCTGATGCTACATTATCAAACGGTCCATTCATTATGAAAGAATGGAAAACTGAAGATAATTGGAAGCTTGTACCAAACAAAGAATATTGGGATAAAGACAAAGTTAAACTTAAAGAAGTTAACTATAAAGTTGTAAAAGAAGTACAAACAGCTATTAACATGTACCAAACTGGTAAATTAGATACTGTTGGATTAGATGCTTCAAACGTTACAAAATACAAAGATAGAGAAGACTTCTCTACTCAATTAAACTCTTCTAACTATTTCTTTAGAATTAACAAAACTAAGAATAAAGATTTAGCAAATGAAGATTTAAGAAAAGCATTCGCAAAATCTATTGATAAAGAACAATATGTTAAATCATTATTAAACAATGGTTCTGTTCCTTCAGATAAATTAATGGTTAAAGATTTCGTTAAAGACAAAGACGGTAAAGACTACATCGATGGCGTTAAATCTCCATTAAATTATGACAAAGAAGAAGCTAAGAAATTATTAGAAAAAGCTAAAAAAGCAACTGGTAAAGATAAATTCAACATCGAGTTATTAACATATGATGCTGATGAATCTAAAAAAGCAGCTGAGTTCGTTAAAGAACAAGTTGAGAAAAACTTACCAGGTGTAACTTTAAAAATTAAACAACAACCGTTCAAACAAAAATTAGCGTTAGAATCTAAAGGCGATTATGACATTTCATTCGCTGGTTGGGGTCCTGACTATCCAGACTCAACTACATTCTTAGATTTATTCAAGAAAAATAGTCCACATAACCAAACTGGATATGCAAATGCTGAGTACGATAAAGCATTAGAAGAAGCTAATTCTGATGAAATGTTAAAAGATGAAAATAGTGCTAAACGTACTAAATTATTACAAGATGCTGAAACTAAATTCTTAGACTCAGCTTCAATTGGGCCACTTTACCAACAAGGTGTTGCACGTTTACGTCAACCATACGTTAAAAACTGGCAACCACATAAATTCGGTGGTGACTACTCACTTAAAGAAGTAGAAATCGCTGGAGCTAAATAAAAGTGAATGAAAGCAATCAATGGAAACATTGATTGCTTTTCTTTATATATTCACGATGTTTGACACAATAATGAGGAGGCGCATTAAAAATGAAAAAGTACAAAGTCATATTTATGATACTAGTCTCATTGGTGCTTATTATGTCAGCGTGTAGTAATGATAAAAATGAAAAAGGTAGTAATATTAAACAATCCAAATCTAAAAATGAACTTAATTTATCATCAGGTGATGATATACCTACTATGGATCCATCATTAGCAGCTGACCAAGTTTCATTTACAACTTTTGCTCAAACGTTAGAAGGCTTATATGTATTAGATAAGAATGACAAACCTATACCAGGTGTTGCAAAAGATGAACCTAAAAAGTCTAGTGATGGGAAAACATGGACAATTGAATTGAGAGATAACGCCAAATGGTCTAACGGGGACCCAGTAACTGCACATGATTTTGTATATGCATGGCAAAGATCAGTCGATCCAGATACAGCTGCAGAATTTGCATATATGTTTGAAAATATAGAGAATGCAAAAGACATTACGCAAGGTGACAAAAAGCCTGAAGAATTAGGTGTTAAAGCGATTGATGATCACACACTTCAAATTAAACTCATTAAAGATGTGCCTTGGATGGAAAGTTTATTAGCATTCGGTTCATACATGCCTCAAAATGAAAAGTTTGTTAAAAAGCAAGGTGACAAATTTGGTACAACAGCTAAGACGACATTATCTAATGGACCATATAAATTAACAGAGTGGAAACCAGAAGATAAATGGAAGCTTGAAAAGAACGATGAATATTGGGATAAAGATAAAGTAAAAGTTCAAGACGTAAACGTTAAAGTTGTTAAAAATACGCAAACAGCCATTAATATGTATCAAACAGGTAAGTTAGACATGGTTGGTTTAGATGCCCAAAACATTAAAAAATATAAAGACAGAGAAGATTTTTCTACTGAAGCAACATCAGGAAGTTACTTCTTCAGAATTAATAAAGAGAAAAATGAAAACTTAAAAAACGAAGATTTAAGAAAAGCAATTGCGAAATCAATAGATAAGAAATCATATGTGAATTCGTTGTTGAATAATGGATCTAAACCATTAGATACATTAATGATTAAAGACTTCGTGAAAGATAGTGACGATAAAGATTATACAGAAGGTGTGAAGTCGTCTCTAAGCTATAATAAAAAAGAAGCAAAAGAACATCTTGAACAGGCGAAAAAAGATTTAGGTAAAGATAAATTTACAATTGAATTGCTAACGTATGATGAAGATGAATCTAAAAAAGCAGGAGAATTTGTTAAAGAACAAGTAGAGAAAAATTTACCTGGCGTAACATTAAAAATTAAACAACAACCATTTAAACAAAAACTCGCACTTGAGTCTAAAAAAGACTTTGATATTTCATTTGCAGGTTGGTTCCCAGATTATCCAGATCCAACAACATTCTTAGATTTATTTACGTCTGATTCACCGCATAACCAAACAGGATATGCTAACAAAGCATATGATAAAGCATTAGAAGAAGCCAATTCAGATGAAATGTTGAAACCAGAAAATAGCGATAAACGTATTAAAGCATTACAAGATGCAGAATCAGAATTTTTAGATTCAGCATCCATATCTCCATTATTCCAAACAGGGTCTGCAAGATTGAGACAGCCATATATTAAAAATTGGCAAAACCATAAATACGGTGGAGATTACACATTAAAAGGCGTTGAAATAGAAGGCGCTAAATAAATTAATTTAATAGGGATATTTAAACCATTTGTGTATGGATTTTATATCCCTATTTATTTTGTAAATTTTTAACACTTTATTGATACTGAAATTGACTTTATATATAATTAAACTAAATAAAGTCAGAAAATTCACGCTTTTAAAAGCTGATTGGAGGGAACTATGAATCAACTTAATTCGTTTCTTGTATTTAATTTAAAATCGATGTTGAAAGATAGGATTACTTTAGTTTGGACGCTAATATTTCCAATTCTACTGATTATTATTAATTTTTCAATTTATCAAAATAGCGTTAAGACTATTGAAGAAAAGGAAATATTATTAGTTCAATTTTGGTCATTTATGACAATCATGGTATTACTTAATGGCATTGCAGTTGAAATTGCAAATATTAGAGAAGTTGGCACATTGAAAAGTTATGTTATGTTGGCAGGATCAAAGTATCCATTTATATTGGCAATATTAGTAACTCAAATCTTAATTTTATCTATAAGTATAACCGTTATAACCATTCTATTTACGATTTTATTTAAACTCTTTAGTTTGAAAATTTTATTATATGCCTTTATTTATATCCTTTTAATCGTACCAATATCATTTGTATTTTTAGTGGTAACGTCATTACCCTTTAAAGCAAGTTCTATCGCTACTATCTCAACGATACTTTCAATTGCATTATTTTACATTGTTAATATGCAACTCTTTGGTTTGGAATGGATTAACCCGTTACATTTCCTTTATAAATTAGGAGAATTGATTGTTCTTGGTTTTAATCATTTCAGCATGATGATTCCTATAATTTACGTACTTTATGTCGTAATTGCTTTATATGCACTTTTAAAATTAGATATTAATTCTAAAATTATAAGATAAGGATGAGTTACATGTACTATGTAAAAAATTTAAAATATACATACAAAAATAGTGAAAAAGCTGTACTTTCAAATATTTCGTTTGATCTAAAACGAGACAGATTAAATGTATTAATAGGTATGAATGGAGCTGGTAAAACAACTTTATTCGATTGTATAACAAATCATTTAAAAGCAGAATGCGATGAAATCAATATGCCGAAGTTGAATGATATTTCATTTCTTACACAATATAATTATTACGCACCAAATAATACTGGTGAAGACCTTATAAAATTATTTTTAGGCATTATTCCTAAGGATGAAAAAAAGAAGTTCAAAGATCATTTTTATAATAGTTTATCTAACATCGAAAAAGAGAAATATGATCATTTATTAAAAATGAAAATAGGGAAGATGTCTTTTGGAGAAACTAAGTGGCTGTTAACGGTGGTTTTTTCAAATTTGGATAGAAAGCTGTTCTTATTTGATGAACCGACGAGTGGTGTTGATCCAGTATCTAGGAAAATGATTATGGAAAAGCTACAATCATTAATACATAAAGGTAAAGTTTGTCTATTAGCCACTCACCAATTACAAGATTTAGCTCATTTAAATCCACATATCATATTTATAGATCATGGAGAAATCGTATATGAAGGAAACTATGATAAGTGGTTAGAATTAAATCATACTCAAAATCCAGATGTGGCTTTTGAAAATACTATAGGTATAAATAAATCCTAGGAATAAACCTTACAAATTTTAAATTTGTAAGGTTTATTTTATGATATTTAATAATTATTCTTACGAAATCTTTATTAAATTCTAAAAATTGTATTTCTTGATAACTTATGTTGCGACATAAACAAATTAACATTATAATTGAAGAAAGTTCAGAAATGACTGAATTTTCAAAAATTGAATAAGGGGAAATGTTTATGAAAAACAAACATGCAAGGTGGAGTTTTTTAGTTTTTCTGTCGATAATTTTACTTTTATCGGCATGTAGTGGTGGAAACGGAAAGGATAAAAGTGACGGTTCTGCAGGGGATGGCAAAAAGTTACGATTAATTTCTATTTCGGATATTCCATCAATGGATTCATCTTTAGCAACAGATGCTGTGTCTTTTGATGCTTTAAATAATACGATGGAAGGGTTGTATAAGTTAGACAAAAATGACAAAGCGATTCCGGGTATTGCAAAGGGTGATCCTAAAAAGTCTAAAGACGGTTTGACTTGGACGATTGAATTAAGAGATGCAAAGTGGTCGAACGGAGATAAAGTTACTGCGCATGACTTCGTATATGCTTGGCGTAAATTAGTTGATCCAAAGACTGCTTCTGAATATGCATTTATTATGTTTGATATTGAAAATGCTGAAGATATTAATAAAGGTGACAAGAAACCTGAAGAATTAGGTGTTAAAGCGATTGATGATAAGACATTAGAAATTAAACTTAATCGTGAATTACCTTATTACCAAGAATTATTGTCATTCGGTTCATTTTTACCGCAAAATGAAAAATTCGTAAAAGAAAAAGGCGATAAATACGGTACAACTGCTGAAGATACACTATACAATGGCCCATTTACGTTATCTGACTGGAAGACAGAAGATAATTATACTTTAACTAAAAACAAAGAATATTGGGATAAAGGTAATGTGAAACTAGATAGTGTGAATTTTAAAGTTGTTAAAGAGCCTCAAACAGCTCTAAATATGTATAATGCAAGGGATGTAGATGAAGCGCTTATCCCAGCAGAAAATGTTAAGAAATATAAAAATGATAAAGCTTATAACACAGAACTTGAATCAAGAGTTTACTTTATGAGAATGAATCAAAAAGATGTACCTGAATTCAAAAATAAAGATTTAAGAATGGCAATCGCACAATCAATTGATAGAGAGCAATATGTTAAGAGTAATTTAAACAATGGTTCTAAAGCAGCAAACTCTTTAGTACCGACAGAATTTGTAAAGGATACTAAAGGAGAAGACTATACTAAAGGTGTTAAAACAGATAATAAATTCAATAAAGCAGAAGCTAAGAAACATTTAGAAGCTGCTAAGAAAGAACTTGGTAAAGATGAATTTACTTTTGAATTATTAACTTATGACCAAGATAACGCTAAAAAGGATGCTGAATACTTTAAAGAGCAAATTGAGCAAAACTTACCAGGCGTAACAATTAAAGTTAAACAACAGCCTTATAAGCAAAAATTAAAATTAGAAGCAAACATGGATTATCAAATTTCATTCGGTAGATGGGGTCCTGATTACCCAGATGCTATGACATTCTTAGAATTATTTACAAGCGATAATGTGATGAATGAAACAGGTTGGAAAAACAAAGAATATGACAGCAAAATTAACGATGCGGGAGATAAATTGTTAGATAAAGAACAAGAGCGTGTTGAAGCTATGCAAGATGCTGAATCATTATTATTAGATGAAGCGGTTATTGTGCCTATTTATCAACAAGGGAATGCAAGATTAACGCAAAGTTATGTGAAAGATATTGAAAGACATAAGTTTGGTGGAGATACAGATTTAAAACATGCTTATGTTCAAAAGTAACAAATCGGTAGTTTAACTAAATATAAACTTAGGGGATGAGTTACATGTCGAAAATATTTAAAGTTTTAACAATGATGTTAGCAGCTGTACTCGTATTGAGTGCTTGTTCATCGGGTGGCGGTAGTAAAGGCAAGAGTGATGAAACATTAGATTTACAAATCAATGGTGATATACCCACGATGGATTCAGCTATGGCAACAGATGGTTTATCATTTGATATGTTCTTCCAAACAATGGAAGGTCTCTACACATTAGATAAAGATGATAAAGCAATACCAGCAGTAGCAAAAGGTGATCCGAAAATTACGAACGATGGTAAGAAGTGGACGATTAAATTAAGAGATGATGCAAAATGGTCAAATGGCGATCCAGTAACGGCACATGATTTTGTCTTTGCCTGGAGAAAAGTTGTAGATCCAGATACTGCATCTGAATATGCATATATCTTATACGATATTAAAAATGCAGAAGAAATTAATTCAGGAGACAAAAAGCCTGAAGAACTTGGTGTTAAAGCCGTAGATGATCATACATTAGAATTTGAACTAACGAAATCATTACCATACTATAAAGAATTATTGTCATTCGGTACATTTATGCCACAAAATGAAAAATTCGTTAAAAAACAAGGTGACAAGTATGGTACAACAGTCAAAACAACTTTATATAATGGACCATTCAAAATGACTGAATGGAAAACAGACGATAAAGTTACGTTAGAAAAAAATGATGATTACTGGGATAAAGATAAAGTTAAATTAAACAAAGTAAACTATAAAGTGGTAAAAGAAGCTTCAACAGCTGTAAATTTATATGAAACGAATAAACTAGATATTGTAGATTTACCAGCAGAACAAGTTAAGAAATATAAAGATGATAAAGCATTTAATACAGAATTAGATACTGTAACGTATTACTTCAAATTAAATGAAGATACAGTGCCTGAATTCAAGAATGAAGACTTTAGATTAGCATTTGCTAAAGCAATTGATAAAGAAGCATACGTGAAAAACAACTTGAATAACGGTTCTATTCCAACAGATAACTTTGTACCAAAAGATTTTGTTAAAGATAGTAAAGGTAAAGAATATCAAGATGGCGTGAAAAATACGAACCAATATAATGTTAAAGAAGCAAAAGAACATTATGAAAAAGCTAAAAAAGCATTAGGTAAAGATAATTTTACAATTGAGCTTATGACTTATGACAAAGACACAGCTAAACGAGATGCTGAATACTTTAAAGAACAATTAGAGAAAAATTTAGATGGAGTTACAATTAAAATTAAACAACAACCATTTAAACAAAAACTGGATCTTGTTTCAAAAGGTGAATATGAAATGTCACTAGAAAACTGGATTCCAGACTATCCAGATCCAATGACATTCTTAGAACTTTATGTAACAGACGGTTCTCATAATAATACTGGCTGGTCTAATAAAGAATATGACAGTATTATTAAAGCAGCAGACTCTTCATTAGCAAGCAACCCTGACAAACGACTTTCAGAATTACAAAGAGCTGAAAGTATGTTATTAAATGAAGCGGGTATTGTACCACTTTATCAAGTCGGTGTAGCACAACTTCAAAAACCTAACGTTAAAAATGTAGTGAACCACCAATTCGGAGGCGTTTCTACATTAAAAGAAGCTTATATTGAAAAATAGACATTAAAGAAGCAGTAGAAATTCACTAAAATGTGAGTTTCTTCTGCTTTTTATAATTATTTTCTTTTTCTACCTAATCCTATAGCGTTTTCCATCTTTTTCAATGTTTTATTGGCTACGAAACTTGCTTTATCTCTACCTTTATCAAGAATTTCATCTAATACTTCTTTGTTTTCATAATAATAATTGAATTTTTCTTGGAATTCTACAAGGAATTTCTTAACTTCTTCAGCTAAGTCTCCTTTGAAATCGCCATATCCTTTATCAGCATATTGTGCTTCTAATTCTTCAATTGATTGTCCTGATAGGCTAGAGTATATAACGAGTAAATTACTGATTCCTGGTTTGTTTTCTTTATCATATTTAACAATGCCATCAGAATCTGTAACAGCACTTTTAATTTTCTTAGCTGCAACGTTTGGCTCATCTAATAATGAGATGAAGTTCTTTTGATTATCATCACTCTTACTCATTTTCTTAGATGGATCTTGTAAGCTCATAATTCTAGCACCAAACTTAGGCATGTGAATTTCTGGTTTAATTAAAACATCATTGTATTTCGTATTAAAGCGATCAACAACATTACGTGTTAATTCAATATGTTGTTTTTGGTCATCGCCGACAGGTACGATATTTGTATTATAAAGTACAATATCTGCTGCCATTAATGGTGGATAAGTTAATAGACCTGCTGGAATGCCTTGAGATTGTTTTTGTGCTTTATCTTTATATTGAGTCATTCTTTCAAGTTCACCAATTGAACTGATTGTTGTTAAAATCCATCCAGCCTGAATGTGTGCTGGTACTTCTGATTGGATGAATAGCGTTACTTTTTCTGGGTCTAGTCCAGATGCTAAGTAAATCGCAGCTAATTTACGTGTGTTTTCTCTTAATTTAAGTCTATCTTGAGGTACTGTAATTGCATGCTGATCTACAATGCAAAAAAAGCAGTCATAGTCGTGCTGAATCTCATTAAATTGTTTTAATGCACCAATGTAGTTACCTAAAGTAGGGATACCACTTGGTTGGATACCTGAAAATAAAGTTTCCATTAAAGTTGCCTCTTTTCTACAAAATTTCTTTATATCATTATAACAGTATTTTAATCATTTGTAAGTTGTGTTATTCTTGTAATTAGATAAATATGTCGTCATAAACATATGTATCTATAATTTATGTGCTTTTTAATGAATTATTAGCAGTTTCTCATTTAATTTTAATCTTTGAGTTATATAATATATTTATAGCAATTAGATAAAGATTAAACCAAGTGAGCAATATATGTTTAACCTAGTAATATATAGGGTATATATAATTAAGTGTATTTTATCTTATAAGTTCACTGACGTTTAACATAAATAATATTCAATTAGGAGAGTGAGATGTATGGTAACATTATTTACTTCACCAAGTTGCACATCTTGCCGTAAAGCGAAAGCATGGTTACAAGAACATGACATTCCGTATACGGAGCGTAATATTTTTTCAGAACACTTAACATTAGATGAAATTAAATCAATCTTAAAGATGACAGAAGATGGAACAGACGAAATTATTTCAACTCGTTCTAAAACATATCAAAAATTAAATGTAGATATCGATGCATTACCTCTACAAGAATTATATACAATTATACAAGACAACCCAGGTTTATTACGTCGACCTATTATTTTAGATGATAAACGTTTACAAGTTGGTTATAACGAAGATGAAATTCGTCGTTTCTTACCAAGAAAAGTGCGTACATTCCAATTAATGGAAGCACAACGTATGGTTGACTAATTTAGTCTAATATTAACATTATAGCTCCTGTTCACAGGGGCTATTTTTGTATAAAAAATTAAATGTGAATAGTTCGAACAAATTACTGTTAAAATGTACTTGTTTATAATACAATGAATGTACTATTCCTAGAGTAAGGGAGTGTGACATTATGAGAATAGAACGAATTGATGAAACAACGGTAAAATTATTTATAACTTATCAAGATATCGAAGCAAGAGGTTTCAAACGTGAAGATTTATGGACAAATCGTAAACGTGGCGAAGAATTTTTCTGGTCTATGATGGATGAAATCAATGACGAGGAAGAATTTGTCGTTGAAGGACCATTGTGGATCCAAGTGCATGCATTTGAAAAGGGTGTTGAAGTAACCGTTTCTAAATCTAAAGGTGACGAACTGTTAAATATGACTGACGAAGAATCTAATGAACAATTAGAGTATCAAGTCAATGATTTCTTATCTCAAGCACTCGATTCTGATCAGAATATCGGAGATCTCTTGAATGAAGAGAAAGAAGCTGAAAAACACTTTGTCCCTAAAGACATAGGCTTACTTGTAAGATTCGAAGAGTTAGAAGATATTATTGAATATGCACATTATAATGAACATAAAGATATTGTATTTACAGACTTATTATACATGTTAGATAACAAATATTATTATTATGTACAATTTGATCAAATAGATAGTGAAGACATTATTAATGACTTCTACGGACAATTACTTGAATATGCTAATCCAACTCAAGTGTCTAAATTATATCTAGATGATTATGCAAAAGTTGTCATGAGTTATAATGTTATGGGTCAAGTGAGAAGATATTTTGAACCTAAAAATTAAATAAGTAATTTTAGCACCTCTTTACGTTTTATATACTAAAGAGGTGTTTTTTTATGTTAATGGGACTTAATCAACATAATCAGTTAATATATGCACAACACGCTAAGGCAAATGAAATATATAGGTGCCCGGATTGTTTACATGAACTTGTTATCAAGAAAGGGAAAGATACTGTAGCGCACTTTGCTCATAAAGTAGATAGTTATTGTTTAAGAAATAGTTATAAGAAAGAATCTCTTGATCACATATCATCTAAGCATCATATTTATGCAAGCTTAAATGGGAAAGTTAACATAGATATGGAATATTATATTTCAGAGATTGAACAAATTCCTGACATTCTGATTAATAAAAATCTTGTTGTCGAATTTCAATATTCACCTATTAGCTTTGATTTATTAATGGATAGAAGTGAAGGATTTCGAATAATGAATATGAAAGTAATTTGGATAGGTAAAGAAATTAAATATCAGAATGGTATATTAACCCTCAGTTATTTTGAATCAGCACTCATTAATCATAGAGAAAGAACACTTATAATCCAGAAGAGCGTTTGTTAATAAGATATGAATGTTTACAATCAATTGATAAACATAGATTTATCGGTTATAGACGTGAAATTCAATGGGAGCATTTATTAGAAGATTACCCGTTAAAGCAAATACCAAATTTAGCGTTAACGGATAGAGCTTATCAAGAATATTTAACTAAATGTAGGAAACAGAAGAATGTATTAGAACCGACGCTATCTTTATTATATAATGCACGCTTAATACATAAGAAGAGACAAGCGATTATTGGTATTATTGTACCTGAACAAATATATTTTTTAACACATTGTATTACATGGCAAACATACTTGTTTTTAGAAATGAACAATAAGACATTTACTTTTGAAAAATTTTATCAGTTCATAGAATTTAGATCATTTTATGATTGTCATTATTCTAAGAAAGAAATCCTTTTAAACGCCTTTTACTCATATATTTCAATTGTAAAACGAAAGGCTATTTCACGTGCAAATTCGACTAATTAATGAGAAAATTATAAATATGAAATATTAAGGAGGCTATTAAGATGGCGAAGTTAATTACAAGGGAAGAACAACAAGAACAATATACATGGGACTTAACAACTATCTTTTCTTCTGACGAAGCATATGAAGAAGCTTTTAAAGAGTTAGAAGGCTATTTAGGTAAAGAAGAACAATTCAAAGGTCATTTGAAAGATAGTGCAGAAACATTGTATAAAGCGTTATTACTTGATAGTGAAATTGATGAGAAACTAGGTAAAGTTTATGTTTATGCTCATTTGAAACATGATCAAGACACAGCAAATGATAAATACGCTGGATATGAAGCGAAGGCAGCAACACTTGCTAATAAATTTGCGAGTGCATGGAGCTTTATATTACCTGAATTAATGTCTATCGATGAAGCAACATTAAATGAATTTGTTGAATCAAATGATGATTTAAAAAGATATCAATTTGATATTGAGAAACTTAATAAAAAAAGACCTCATATTTTAAGTGATAAAGAAGAAAAGATTTTAGCTGAAGCAGGGGAAGCATTACAAACACCTAGCAATGTATTTGGTATGTTCAATAATGCTGATTTAACATTTAAACCAGCAGTGGATAAAGATGGTAATGAACACGAACTGACACAAGGTACATATACTAAATTACTAGAATCTGAAGATCGTGTTTTAAGAAAATCTGCTTATGATAATGTATATGAAGCATATGGTAGTCATAACAATACATTAACTGCAACGTTAAGTGGGAAAGTTAAGACTGCTATATTTAGTTCAAAAGTTCGCAAGTACAACTCAGCTCGTGAACAAGCATTATCAAATAACTTTATTCCAGAAGAAGTATACGATAACTTAATTGCGACTGTACATAAGCATTTACCATTGTTACATCGTTATACAGCTTTAAGAAAAGAGTTACTCGGTTTAGATGAAATGCATATGTATGATATGTATACACCACTCGTTAAAAACTCTTCATTTGAGATGCCATATGAAGAAGCTAAAGACTGGATGGTTAAAGCGTTACAACCTATGGGTCAAACATACACAGATGTAGTTGAAGAAGGTTTAAATAATAGATGGGTAGATGTTTATGAGAATAAAGGTAAACGCTCTGGTGGCTATTCTTCAGGCGCTCACTTAACAAATCCATTTATTTTACTAAACTGGACAGACTCTATTTCTGATTTATTTACGTTAATTCATGAATTTGGACATTCTGCACATAGTTATTTCAGTAGAAAACATCAACAATCAAATGAAAGTGATTATTCAATTTTTGTAGCAGAAGTTGCTTCTACAACTAATGAAGCGTTATTAAGTGAATACATGGATAAGAACTTAGAAGATCCTGAAAAGCGTAAATATTTATTAAACCAAGAGTTAGAAAGATTTAGAGCAACATTATTTAGACAGACAATGTTCGCTGAGTTTGAATACCTTATTCATAAAATTGTAGAAGATGGTGAACCATTAACTGCAGATCGTTTAAACTCTGAGTATGCAGAACTTAATAAAAAATATTTCGGAGATGCTGTTGTGACAGATGAGAACATTGCCAAAGAATGGTCACGTATTCCTCATTTCTATTATAATTTCTATGTTTATCAATATGCTACAGGTTATAGTGCGGCACAAGCATTGAGCAAACAAATATTAGAAGAAGGCGAACCAGCAGTTGAGAGATATATTAATGAATTCTTAAAAGCAGGTAGCTCAGATTATCCGATCGAAGTATTGAAAAAAGCTGGTGTAGATATGACATCTAAACAACCAATAGAAGAGGCAATGGAAGTATTTGAACAGAAACTAAATGCCTTTGAAAAGCTTGTAAAAGAGAAATAAATGTATGTAGACGTTTCCAATATGACAACTGTGTGACAAATTAAAAAAAACGATGTTTTTTGTTGAATTTAGTGTATAGAACATGTTATATTACATACATGAAATTAATCACATAACAAACATACCCCTTTGTTTGAAGTGAAAAATTTCTCCCATCCCCTTTGTTTAAGCACCGTGTAATCAGACACGGTGTTTTTTATTTATTTGTTTGTTCATTCATAGTTAACATCCCAAAAGTTATCTATTAAATGGTAAGTATAAGTTATAAGAACATATATTTAGCCATAAAGTATGAAACTTAATGTTCATGCTAAAAATTGAGTAGGGCATAAATGTCCAAATTAAAACAGCAGTCATTCATCTTTAATGATGAATGACTGCTGTTTTTTTATTTTATATCTTTAATTTAAGTAAGGTTACAGATCCTATACTTATTATTTACTTTTCTTGAATTTCCAAAAATCTCCATGTACAGAATCTTGTTGTTCTATATAATTTTGGAGTTGTAATTTTTTTAATTCGCGTTTGACGATTTTCTCTGGCCATTCATATATTGTCGCAATTTCTTGTTCGGAAATAATCGATTGCGACTGTATATAATCGAGTAATTTTGGAGGGAGTTGTTTCTCAACTTCAGTTCCAATAAGTTCTTGAATGATATACGTATAAATATGATATGGGTATAAACCTTCTACTTTAAGTCCTTCAGAATGTACATCTTCATTAAAGAACACAAGTGATGGTGTCATATTGATATCCATTTCACGTGCAATGTGCAAATCTGTTTGTAAACTTTCAGTCAATGACTGTTCTTTTAAGTCTTTAATAAATACAGATAAATCAATTCCAGATTTGTAGGCACATTTTCTAATTAACTCAGTTGTAATGATTTTTTCATGAGGTATAATTTCATTCTGAATTAAGTTTAGAAATCTGCTCGCTCTATTATGTCCTTGTAATTCTGCTGCTTTAAATGCTAAAGCTACATTATCAAATTCACATGTGCTTTGAGCCTGACATTTAGTCAAAACTTTTAGAGATGGGTTCAAAATCTGACGAATTTTAACATATTTTTGATATTCAATTTTTAACTTTGCTAATGTAGCTGATAGATTAAAACAATCTTCGCAAAATGGATCGAAAAATGAATAAATTTCGATTTTGCTTACAGGTGTTAAATCTATATTATTTTGTTCATTAGCATGGATTAGTCTTAATTCTTCGGCCATATTATCCACCTTCAACTATATTAAGCGTTAACCATGTGGTTTGCAGTTAGCTTGAGTCTTTCATATAAATATTCTTGTATATCTTTATTTAATCGAGATTGGGTAAGGGCTTCAAGCATATTCTCTAGCCAAGCATCTCTTTCTTTATTCGTAATTCTGAAAGGTAAATGACGTTGTCGTAACATCGGATGACCATGTTCTTCTGTATATAATGCTGGACCACCCAAAAACTGAGTTAAAAACTGTTTCTGTTTACGACTCGTTTCTGCAAAGTCACCAGGGAAAAGATGATTAATACGATTATCGCGTTCTACGAGATAATAAAAGTGATCAATCATGTCGTACAAATCTTGGGGGTCGATTACTTCATATGGGGTCATAATTTCACCTTTTCTTGCTTATTTCATTATCGATAATATTAATATAACATGTTCTTAAATTTTTAAAAGTATTTCGACTTGTAACGAAAGTAAATTCATGTTCTTTTGCGATCTGCATTAAAAAAGCGCACCACTTTATTATTTGGAATATTTCTTTTTATATTCATGTCATTCAAAATTTTATTAAAAGCTATTTCGCCTTTAGCATAGTCTTTAACTTCGAATTCTAATTCGTAATCTTCAATACCTAAATAAATACTATGATCTAATACTAAAAGTCCAGTGCCTATATTTTTTTCTAATCTATAAGTCGTTAAATCACCAAGTTGTCTTAGGTCATTCAGTGGAATATTGAACTTATTTAATATTTCAGTAATGTTTTCTGGAAGATATTGTTTGTCTAATCGTTCACCTTGTTTAGGAACATCCTCAACAATTTCGTTATATTCTAGAAGACCAACTTCTTGTGGGACTTTTAAAGTCATTTCATAATTATGATTCTTTTCACGTATTCGTAGTGCCATTTTTTGTGACATAATATCATGATTATTTGTATCTATATAGTAATTTGTTTGTTTAAAAGGCTCACTTTGTTTAAAATAATATTGTTTGATTAATTCATAATCTTCAAGCGTGAGCATATTCTTGAATTCAATTTCGAGTTCTTGTCCCATTTTGATATACACTTCCTTTTACACTATTATTATAGAAGATTTACGGATAAACAAGTAATTATACAAAATTGACTTGATGATATGAATGTTTAAATTAAAATGTGTTAAAATAGATTGGAATAAGGAGGAACAACAATGCGTATTTATGTAAATGAAATTAAAATAAATGATAATCAAATCAAATGTTATACAGACCAACCAACTGAGGGATTAGAACCAGCAGAGCATATGATTGTAGATAGTGATAATCATGCATTTGTATATATGCTTGATAGTGGTGAACAATACCATTATTTATTATTTGTAGAGGAAACATGGTCAATGATTCATGAACACTTCGACAAAGAGGTCATCGTCAATGATCATTTAGTATTAACTTCATTTAAAGAAGAAATGGAATTTTTATTAGATAACATCGCAGATAATCACAACTATGGTAAAGCGTTTGTAGCTTCGGTAGAGGAAGCATTTGAATTAAACAAAGCGGAGTGATGGTTATGAATCAATGGGAAGAATTTTTGGCACCATATAAACAAGCAATTGACGAATTAAAGATTAAATTGAAGGGGTTACGTAAGCAATATGAATCTTTAGATAAACCTTCGCCAATTGAGTTTGTTACAGGTCGTGTTAAACCTATCTCAAGTATTATAGATAAAGCAAATCAACGTAATATTCCTTTTGATCGATTAAGAGAGGAAATGTATGATATTGCAGGTTTAAGAATGATGTGTCAGTTTGTTGATGATATAGATATCGTTGTAGAACTATTAAGACAACGACAAGATTTTGAAGTTGTAGAAGAACGAAATTATATCGAATATACAAAAGAAAGTGGATATCGCTCGTATCATGTCATTATTAGTTATCCAATTGAAACGTTACATGGTCAAACAAATATTTTGGCAGAAATTCAAATTAGAACATTAGCGATGAATTTCTGGGCGACGATTGAACACACTTTAAGATATAAGTACGATGGTGATTATCCTCCTGAAATAAGAAATAGATTAGAGAGAGCAGCTGAGGCAGCATTTTTATTAGATGAAGAAATGTCTGAAATACGCGAAGAAATCCAAGAAGCACAGAAATATTATTCCAGACAGAAAAGTAATAAACACAAACACGATTAGGGGTGAATGCTTTGAAGTATAATATATTATCAAAAGGTGATTCAAAATCGAATGCTTTAATGTATAAGATGAAAAACCATATGAATGACTTTAATATGGTTGAAGACAAAGAATCACCCGATATCGTAATTTCTGTTGGTGGAGATGGTACTTTATTACAAGCATTTCACCAATATAGTCATATGTTAGGTGATGTCAGTTTCGTAGGTGTACATACTGGGCATTTAGGTTTCTATGCTGATTGGTTGCCACATGAAGTTGAAAAACTCATTATTGAAATTAACAATTCAACTTATCAAGTTATAGAATATCCATTATTAGAAGTGATTATTCGTTATAAAAAAGGCGGATATGAAACGAGATATTTAGCTTTAAATGAAGCGACAATTAAAACAGATAATGGCGCAACACTAGTCGTAGATTTAGTATTAAGAGGCGAGCAGTTTGAAAGATTTAGAGGTGATGGTTTATGTGTATCAACACCATCTGGTTCAACAGCTTATAATAAAGCTTTAGGTGGAGCACTTATACATCCATCACTAGAAGCTATGCAAATAGCTGAAATAGCTTCTATTAATAACCGTGTCTTTAGAACAGTCGGTTCTCCGCTTGTACTACCTAAACATCACGTTTGTCATATACATCCTGTAAATAACGATACATTACAAGTTACGATTGATCATGTAAATGTTAAACATAAAAATATTGAATCGATTCAATATAGAGTAGCAAATGAAAAAGTCCGCTTTGCGAGATTTAGACCATTTCCTTTCTGGAAAAGAGTACATGATTCATTTATTTCGAATGAGGATTAAATATGAAAGTATTACATTATAGAGCAACTTCTTCAATGACTTTGAAGACATTCTTATATGATAAAGGCATTTCTAAAAAGAGTTTAAGCGCCATTAAGCAGAATGGCGCTTTATTAGTGAACAAAAAATACGCTACCGTTAGAAAAGAAATTCATGAAGGTGATGAAATTGATGTTCATTTACCAAATGAAACTCCTAGTCATAATTTAGAACCATTTACATTTGATTTAAAAATTTTATTTGAAGATGAATGGTTTATCATCGTTTCTAAACCTGCCATGATGAATACTGCGCCTTCTAGAGAACATCCTCATCATAGTTTAGTTGAAGCGGTGTTAAGCCATATGATAATGAATGGTGAGCGAACAATTCCACACATTGTGACACGTTTAGATCGCGGTACAAGTGGTATAGTTATATTTGCGAAGCATCAATTATTACATCATATGGTTTCAAATACGACAATTAGTAAATACTATGTTGCACTTGTTCACGGGGCTGTTGAACCCAAGAAAGGTGTTATTAAAGCGCCAATCGCACGTGCAAAACATTCTATTGTAGAAAGAGAAGTTTCTGAAGAAGGTAAGTTTGCACATACAGAATATGAATATTTAGATGGCGATGCTGAAAATAGCATGCTTAAATTACAGTTGTTTACAGGTAGAACACATCAAATAAGAGTGCATCTCGCACATATTGGATATCCTATTATAGGGGATAGTTTATATGGATTTGAAGATGGTCAATATGAGCATCAATTACTGCAGTGCTATCATATAGAATTTGAACATCCCATTACTTTGAAACAATTGCATATTGTTGATGAAATGCACTATAACCTAAGCGGTGTAGGTATGATATAATAAATTGTATTTTTATGAGGAGGTGGCAAAGTTGGTTAATGAAAATAATGAAAATTACATCGAAGACGAAGCTTTTGATAAAGAAAAGTTAGACGAACTATTAGCGAATGATGAAATAGACCAATTTAGAGAAGAATTTTTAAATATGCATACATATGACCAAGGTGAATACTTTGAAATATGTGATAATGAGCTTAAACAAAAAATATATCAATTCCTTTCTCCGTTAGAAGTAGCTGACTTCTTTGAAACGACTGAGTTAGATGATGAAGAATACGAAGAAATTTTTCAAAATATGAATGCTAATTATGCAAGTCAAATGTTAAGTGACATGTCATACGATAACGCAGTTGATATTTTGAATGTATTATCTAAAAGTAAAATAGCCACTTTACTCACACTCATGAATCGTGAAGATGCTAGAGAAATTAAAGCATTACTTCACTATGAAGAAGACACTGCCGGTGGTATTATGACCACTGAGTTTATTTCAGTATATTCAACAATGTCTGTTAAAGAAGCGATGTTCTACGTTAAAGAACAAGCACCTGAAGCGGAAACAATTTATGTTATTTTCGTTGTAGATGAAAATAAAAAGTTAGCAGGCGTTATCTCATTAAGAGACTTAATCGTTGCTGAAAATGATGCATATATTGAAGAAATTATGAGTGAACGTGTTATCAGTTCTAATGTAGCTGATGACCAAGAAGACGTAGCACAAACAATGCGTGATTATGACTTGATTGCGTTACCTGTAATTGACTATCAAGATCATTTACTAGGTATCATTACAATCGATGATATCTTGGACGTTATGGATGAAGAAGCAAGTGAAGACTACTCTAAATTAGCCGGTGTATCTGACATCGACTCTACAAATGATTCAGTCTTCCAAACAGCTATGAAACGTTTACCTTGGTTATTAATATTAACAGTTTTAGGTATGATCACAGCATCCATATTAGGACAATTTGAAGATACACTTTCACAAGTTGCACTTCTTGCAGCATTTATACCTATCATTAGTGGTATGAGTGGTAACTCAGGTACACAATCTCTTGCCGTATCTGTACGTAATATTTCAACAGGTGAAATAAATGAACAAAGCAAATTTAAGCTCGCACTTCGTGAATCTGGTTCAGGATTATTGACTGGTTTCTTCTGTGCAATAAGTTTATTTATTATAATTGTCTTATTATATCGCGAACCTGTATTGGCACTCATCGTTTCAGTTAGTTTAACAATCGCGATGACTGTTGGTACTTTAATGGGTGCAATTATACCGATGTTTATGAATAAAATGAATATTGACCCTGCAGTTGCAAGTGGACCATTCATTACGACAATAAACGACATTGTCAGTATGTTGATCTACTTTGGTTTAGCAACAGCATTTATGTCTTATCTAATATAAGGAGAATAATATGGAGCATTCTAGTTTTACATCTCTCGTTATTGTTGTTATTGCTGCATTTTTAACACCTATACTTGTAAATAGGTTGAAAATTTCTTTCTTACCTGTTGTCGTTGCTGAAATCATAATGGGGATAATCATAGGTGACTCTTTATTTGGATTAGTAAAAGAAGATGCATGGTTATCTATCTTGTCGACGTTAGGTTTTATATTTTTAATGTTCTTAAGTGGTTTAGAAATTGATTTTAATGCGTTTAAGACGAAACAAACTTCTGATGAACAAGAAGGAAATAATATTCCAAGTAATTTATATTTAACGGCTGTCGTATTTTCATTAATTATGGTTTTATCTATTTTATTAGCCTTTATATTCAAATGGACTGGTTTAATAGACGACGTATTATTGATGGTTATCATCATTTCGACAATTAGTTTAGGTGTAGTTGTACCAACAATAAAAGAAATGAATATTATGCATACAAGCATCGGACAATTTATCTTGTTAGTTGCAGTTGTAGCAGATTTAGCAACAATGTTACTGTTAACAGTTTACGGAACAATAAATGCTAAAGGTGATTCACCGTTATGGCTTATAGGTATTCTAATCGTCTTTAGTTTTATCTTTTATATTATGGGTGGTTTATTTAAAAAATCACCATTCTTAAAAAAATTAACTTCAGGTACTACACAAATAGGTATCCGTGCTGTATTTGCACTTATTATTCTACTTGTTGGTTTAGCTGAAGGTGTGGGTGCTGAAAATATATTAGGTGCCTTCTTAGCAGGTGTTATCGTATCGTTATTAGGACCTGACCAAGATATGGTAGAGAAATTAGACTCATTTGGATATGGTTTCTTTATTCCGATATTCTTCATTATGGTAGGTGTGAATTTAAACATACCATCACTAGTGCAAGAGCCAGGATTATTAATTATCATACCTTTACTGTTTATTGCCTTTTTAATTTCTAAGCTAATTCCAGTAGCATTTATAGGTAAATGGTATGACCGTAAAACGACAATATCTTCGGCATTCTTATTAACGTCAACATTGTCACTTGTAATCGCAGCAGCAAAAATCGCTGAACAACTTGGAACAATCAGCTCAGAAATATCTGGCATACTTATTCTAAGTGCGGTTATCACATGTGTCTTTGTACCGATTGTATTTAAGAAGATGTTCCCAATGCCTGAAGAAACTAAGAAAATTGTAAAAGTGAGCTTTATTGGTAAGAACCAATTATCGATTCCAGTTGCTCAAAGTATTCATTCTCACATTTATCAAACTTCAATGTTCTTTAGAAAAGACCTTTCAGATAATAGAAAGTTAGATGAAAGCATTAAAACATATGAGTTAGATGATTATATTGAAGAGGAACTTGTAGAATTAGGTTTATTTGATTCAGATATCATTGTATGTTCTGCAAACGATGATCATATCAATAAACAAGTCGCTTTAATGGCACATGATCATGGCGTTAAAAGAATTATTTGTAAGCAAGAAAATGGTAGTGAAGATGAAGCATTTGAAGGTAAGAACATTGAATTCTTTAGTAGTTTCTTAAGTAATAAAATTTTACTTAAAGGATTAATTGAATCTCCAAACATGCTGAACTTATTAAGTAACGTGGAAACTTCTCTATATGAAATAGAGATGAAGAACCACAGCTACCATAATGTTCTGTTAAGATCATTCCCATTTGCTGGGGACGTAATCTTCGTACGTATTATTAGAGGGAAAGACTCAATCGTACCTCATGGTGATACTGAATTACAATATGGAGATAAGTTAATTGTGACAGGATCTAAAGAATATGTTTCGCAATTAAAACAAGATATGGAATTTATTTAATAAACTTTGTAAAAATGAGGTTGAACTATAGACCTCATTTTTACTTTTTATTCAATATAAAATAAAAGTATAATGCTTGTCAGGTGGTCTGACCAGTGTTATTATAACGAGTGAATGTTTAGTATAATATACATATTAAAGGAGTATAGTGAATGTTTAATTTAGAAGGTAAAACATATGTAATCATGGGTATTGCGAACAAAAGAAGTATTGGCTTTGGTGTAGCTAAAGTGTTAGACGAACTAGGTGCTAACTTAGTATTCACATACAGAAAAGAACGTAGTAAAGATCAACTTGTTAAATTATTTGAAGAATTAAAAAATCAAAGTGGACAACACATCTATGAGTGTGATGTTCAAAAAGACGATCACGTTGTAAATGCTTTTGAACAAATAGGAGAAAAATTTGGTCATATTGATGGTGTTTACCATTCAATCGCTTTTGCTAACATGGAAGACTTAAGAGGAAGATTTACAGATACATCTCGTGAAGGATTCTTATTAGCACAAGATATTAGTTCTTATTCATTAACAATTGTTGCAAGAGAAGCTAAAAAATTAATGCCAGAAGGTGGAAGCATCGTTGCAACTACTTATTTAGGTGGAGAATTTGCAGTTCCTAACTATAATGTAATGGGTGTAGCTAAAGCAAGCTTAGAAGCAAATGTTAAATATTTAGCACGTGACTTAGGCGAAGATAACATTCGAGTAAATGCAATCTCTGCAGGTCCAATCCGTACATTAAGTGCAAAAGGTGTAGGTGGATTCAATGCGATCCTTAAAGAAATCGAAGAACGTTCACCATTGAAACGTAATGTAGATATTATCGAAGTAGGTAAAACAGCAGCTTATCTATTAAGTGACTACTCAAGCGGTGTAACAGGTGAGAATATTCACGTAGACTCAGGTTACCACGTTGTAAGATAATTAAGAGAACCAACAAAATCTATGATTTTGTTGGTTTTTTGTATATGTAGTAACAAAAGTCGGCGGAAGTGTGAATAAGAGCGCCCATAGTAACAAAAGTCGGCGGAAGTGTGAATAAGAGCGCCCATAGTAACAAAAGTCGGCGGAAGTGTAACTAAGGGCACCCACAATAACATCTTCCACACCAAACAAAAAACTGAAACCTCATTGGTTTCAGTTTTTTGTTTATTTTAAGTTGTTATCATGTATTGGATCGTCTTCAACTGTACGGTTCGCACTTGAACTAATAGATTGTCTATGTGTGTATACATTTCGAACGATTGTCTTAAGTACTGCGTATGTTGGCACAGCTATTAAGATGGCTACGAATCCACCTAAATTACCTGCAGCTAATATTACTGTAATGATTGTAAGTGGGTGAATATTTAATGATTTACCCATAATGTTTGGTGTAATAACGTTACCTTCAAGTTGCTGACAAATTAAAGTGATAATACTTACCCAAACGAGCATCATAGGATCTTGTATAAGCGCGATTGTTGCTGCTGGTATAAATGCTAACCATGGTCCTAAGAATGGAATCATATTTGTAATCAATGCTAATAACGCTAAAAGTAAGGCATAATCTAATCCTACAAAAGTATAACCAAGGTACAATAAGACACCTAATATAACACTAACTGTAACTTGACCTTGTATATATGATTGTAAAGTTTGATTAATATCTTTACTTAAATTCACGACAAACCATTTCGTACGTCCTTTAAATGGTCTAGCAATAAACGGTATAAATCTTTCGTGATCTTTTAACATATATATTAAGAAGAAAGGCACTAAGATTAATAAGAACATTGTTGAAACAAATGATGAAATATAACTAAATAAGTTGGTTAACATATCTGTTACGATACCGCTTATACTTTCGATTGAATCATTAATTTTTTGTGATATATTTTCTGGCAATCGATCTCTTTGTTGTAATGCATAATCTACAACATGCTGAATTTCACGTTGTATATATGGAATGTTCTTAATTAAATTATTAATTTGATTTGTTAGTACAGGAGCAATAATAGAGATAAATAGTACAACAATTAGTATTAATACTACGATGATAATCGAAATACTTCCCCATCTTGGTACTTTCCTTTTTTCTAACATCTTCTGAAAAGGTAAACAAATATAGAATAAGAATCCACCTAATAATAATGGTAGTAATATGGATTTTACAATAATGATAATCGGATAAAATATTTCATTGATTTCCATAAATATTTTAATAATTAGAAACGTAAGGAGAATAGCTATTCCTGTACGAAACCATGCTTTATTTAACAATAGAAGTCCTCCTTATCAAACTTTCTCATACTTTTATATTATAAGCGAAATTACAGAATTAACAATGATAAATAAAATAGTTTCTAGAATTCGTGTATAGTTTGAAAGTTTATATTTTTATATATTATTTTAAGTTGTACGGATTAGAATAATTATAACGTATTTATGAATATAAGAGTCTGTAAGACTTTATACTTATTATTTCAAGAAACCTTTTTTGACAATATAGTAAGCGCTTACAATTTATGTTATGCTCATTTCAAAAAAATATTGATTGTGTATTTATACATGGTATAATCATAACAAGGTAATTTCAAAATTTTCTGAACATGAGGTTATCTTAAGGCTTACAACAAAGGGGAGATTAATTATGGAATCTATTGTTAGCTTTGCGAATGAGATTGTATGGAGTAAAGCGTTAGTATATGGTCTTTTACTAACAGGTGTTTTATTTTCATTTATGATGAGATTCTTCCAAGTCAGGCACTTTAAAGAAATGATTCGGTTAATGTTTCAAGGGGAAAAATCACCAACAGGTATTTCTTCTTTCCAAGCAATCGCAGTATCATTAGCAGGTCGTGTTGGTACAGGTAATATTGTTGGTGTTTCAACAGCAATCTTTATCGGTGGTCCCGGTGCAGTATTCTGGATGTGGGCTACAGCGTTTCTAGGTGCGAGTTCGGCATTTATCGAATCAACACTTGGTCAAATTTATAAAAGAGAAATTAATGGTCAATATCGTGGTGGACCAGCATACTACATAGAATCAGGTATAAAAGGTAAAGCTGGTAAAATATATGCAATTATATTTGCACTTGTAACAGTACTATCTGTAGGTCTATTACTTCCAGGTGTACAATCAAATGCCATTGCTTCGTCTATGAAAAATGCATTTGGTTTAAATCCTTGGGTTATTGCTATAGTATTAGCTGTATTATTAGCGCTTATTATTTTCGGTGGTATTAAAGCAATTGCAAATGTTGCGACAGCTGTTGTACCTTTTATGGCTATTGTTTACATAGGTTTAGCGATTGTTATTATTATATCAAATATTCAGGAAGTACCAGCTTTAATCGCATTAATTTTCAAATCTGCATTTGGTGTTGAAGCTGCTTTTGGTGGTATATTCGGTGCGATGATTGAAATTGGTGTTAAACGTGGACTTTATTCAAACGAAGCAGGTCAAGGTACTGGACCACATGCTGCTGCCGCTGCAGAAGTATCACATCCAGCTAAACAAGGACTTGTACAAGCATTCTCAGTTTATATAGATACTTTATTAGTATGTACAGCTACAGCATTAATGATTTTAATGTCAGGTACATTTAATACGACAGACGGTGGAACAAATAAAGATGGTTCACCACATTTAATTCATGACAATGGTATTTATGTACAAGGCCCTGATGGTAGTAAAGACGTATCAGGTACAGCGATGTATGCTCAAGCAGGGATCGATAAAGCATTCTCTGGAGATAACTACACGTTTGATCCTGCATACTCAGGTTTCGGTTCTTACTTTATTGCCTTAGCATTGTTCTTCTTCGCATTTACAACGATACTGGCATACTATTATATTGCAGAGACTAACGTAAGTTATATCATACCGTCCGATAAACAGAAGATATGGATTATATTAGTAAGGTTAGTCCTCATAGGTGCCACAATATACGGATGTGTTAAAACAGCTGATGTTGCATGGGCGATGGGTGACTTAGGTGTAGGTATGATGGCATGGTTAAATATCATTGCGATTTGGATACTCCATAAACCAGCCTTAAGAGCATTACGTGACTTCGAAATTCAGAAAAAACAAAAAGGCTCTGGTTATTATGCAATTTATAAACCAGCTCCAGATGAAGTGCCAACAGCTAAATTCTGGCATGAAGATTATCCTAAACGTTTAAAAGAGTTTAACTTAGATGATAAATAATTAAACAATATCAAACGCTTTCAAATATACGCTCTCTACTGTACAATAATATTATATGTACAGTTGGGAGCGTTCTTTATGGATAAAAAAATAGGTCTTGTTGACCAAATTAAACTCGAAAGTAAATTCTTAAAAAGGGAAGTGACAATCTCAATTTACTTACCTAAAGACTATACAGATCTATATAAACATCATGTGATTATTACATTTGACGGTAGGGACTTTTTCCAATTTGGTCAAATTCATCGCGCATACGAGAAATTAAGAACAAATGATGAAATAGAAAGGGCAATCATTGTCGGTGTTCACTATGAAGATGTAGATAAGAGAAGAACAGAATTTCATCCCGATGGAGAATACCGAAAAGAAACGTCACAATTTGTGGTGAAAGAGCTATGTCCTTATATTGATAAAACATTCTCAACTTTGAAAGTAGGTAATGCAAGAATGTTACTAGGCGATAGTCTAGCAGCAAGTATCGCTTTAATGACATGTTTAGAATACCCGCATCATTTTAGTCAAGCAGGTCTGTTCAGTCCACTGATCAACGATACAGTAATAGAAGCATTTAACAATTGCTCATCTAAACATCTATTAACAATCAAACATTATATAGGTAAAGAAGAAGATTCTTTCAAACTTATAAGTGGAGATATGGCAGACTTTTTAACACCTAATCGTGCATTCAGTGAACGCGTTAAACAAGTAGATTTAACCTATGAATACACTGAATTAGATGGTGGACATACATGGAAAACATGGAAGCCTGAATTACCAAATATGTTAAGTTACTTTTTAAGTCATCAAAATCAAAAAAATTTGATATAATAATAATGTAGAAAAACAAAGGAGGAAGTATCATTATGAAATTAGGCATCGTACTTATTCCGTCTAAACCATTCCAAGAAAAAGTGAATGCTTATCGTAAAAGATATGACAAACACTATGCGTTAATTGCACCACATATTACAATTAAAGAGAAATTTGAAATTGAAGATAGTAAACTAAATGAAGTGAAATCACAATTAGAAGCTACAGCTAAAGAATTTGAACCATTAAATATCCAAGTGTCTAAAGCATCTAGCTTTGCACCTACTAAAAATGTTATTTATTTTAAAGTGACTAAAACGGATGAATTAGAATCTTTATTTAGTAAATTTAATAATGAAGCATTCTATGGTGAAAGTACACATCCATTCGTACCACACTTTACAATTGCACAAGGTCTTTCAAGCCAAGAATTTGAAGATATTTATGGCCAAGTAAGAATGGCTGGTATAGATCATTCAGAAACAATTGATACAATTAAACTTATGAAGCAAAATGAAGACGAAACATGGTCTGAAGAAGCTTCATATACACTAGGATAAATTGAAATTTATCTCATATAAATAAGGAAGCAGAAGTATTGATTTAATACTTCTGCTTCCTTTTATTTTATGCTGATTTTCTTTTTCTATAATTAGTGATAAAGAATGTACCATAGAATAATGCTAAGAATAAGAACATAATACTTGAAGCATAAATTGTATAATACACGTCTCTAAATACTTCAGAAATTAAGCCACCTAATACCGGGCCAATCATTGTTCCAAATCCTTGAACGCTATTAAAGACACCCCATGTTTCTTCTTGAACTTTGTTGTGAATTTGACCAGCCATAAATGTATTCCATGCTGGTAAGAGTAATCCATAAATAGTACCAATGAGTAGAGCAATCAATAGAACGATAAATAATTGTGTTAAGACCGTTAATCCAAATATAAATGAGCTATATGCTAAAAATCCTACAAAAATGATAAGATGTGTAAATGCTTTAGAATGTTTATCCATCAATTTAGAAAAGAATAACATCGAAATGGTACATCCAATACCGCCGACAATAAGTAAAAGTGTATATTCTAATGTCGTAACACCCATATGCTTTGTTGCGTATGTTGGCAATATAGGGACCAACATGCCGATTGCAGAACCCTGTAAAAAGATACCTGGAAATAGCAATAAATGTCTTCTTGTAACTTGTACGATTTCTCGTAGTTGTTTTTTAACAGATTTACTTTCATAATTTGTTAATTGTACTTTAACGAAATAGAATAATATCCATGCAATGAGTACACATAGCGCCATCATAAATGTAAATCGAGTAGGATGTAGTTTAAATAGTAAGTTCATGAAGATCATACCTGATAATAAACCAACTAACCAACTGAAATAAACATATCCCATTTGTTTACCTCTAGAAGCCTCGTCTACACTAGATAACATAATGACCCAAATTGGACTGACCGCGATACCTAATAATATGGCACTTAAAATAAATACGATAGGTGACGGTATAAAAATAATGAGTGCTAAACTTGAAAAAGCTAATATAAATCCACACGTTAATATAACAGTTGGACCAAATCGTTTTAGAAGAAAACCTATTACGAAATTGGTTAATGCATCACTGATGAAATGTAAAGAAATCGCTAAAGAAGTAATACCAACAGTCACTTTAGCAGTGGTTGTTGGTAGAATTGGTAAATAACTTAAAATGTACATTCCTCTCGCAAATTCCATCATAAATAATATGATGAGCATTAACCGAAAATCTTTTTTGTGAAATGTTTTATCTGATGAAGTATTTGGCATACATAGGAACCTTTCCATAAACTTCATTATAAGAAAGTGAATCACTTAATAATGAAAGTAAGTCTTTGCATATATTTTCTGTTGATTTTTCAATATAATTTTCTTCTAGTAATTGTGTCATTTCTTTAAGTCTAGATGGTTGATTCATAAGTGAAATAACAAGTTTAGTCGCTTCTTCTGGTGTGTGTGCTATTTTACCGTATCCTTTTCGTGCGAAATACTCAGCATTTTCTAACTCTTGTCCAGGTGCTGGATTTAAGAATACCAGTGGTAAATGTCTTGAGAATGCTTCAGAAATAGTGATACCACCTGGTTTAGTAATCATGAGTTGGCTAGATGCCATCCATTCATTCATATGTTTCGTATAACCGAGTATTAAAACATTATCATTATCTTTAAAATGATGTCTAAGTTCATTTTTTAAACTTTTACTGTTACCACAAATCATGACAACTTGTGCATCTTTAGCGTACATATCTATTTTACTAATCATCGTTGAGAAACCTGTTGATACACCGAAAGCACCAGCAGACATTAAAATGACTTTTTTGTCTGGATCTAATTTATGTTTCGTTAACCAATGATATCGGTCGATTGGTTGCTCAAATTGTTTCGAAATAGGTATGCCAGTTACTTTGATTGCATCGCTTACTACACCGATAGATTCAATTTCTTTTTTCAAATCTTTCGTAGCAACATAGTATCTATTTGAGTGTGGTGTTACCCAGTTCTTGTGTAAACGATAGTCCGTCATAACTGTAGCGATAGGTATATTTAAATTGAATTGTTCCGTTAAAACTGATACGACCGGTGTCGGAAAAGTTAACAAAATCAAATCAGGCTTTTCTTTTATAAGTAAATTCAATAATTTATTTAATCCATAGTATTTATAGAAACATTTATCAATTTGTTCAGGTCTACTATAGTAGAAGAACTTATACATATTTCTGAAATACTTAAAGCTGTTTATATACCATTGTTTCGCAATTGAAGTCATAATAGGGTGTGCTTCCAAAAATAAATCATGCTCAATAACAGTTAAATGATTTAAATTCATTTCACCAAATTGTTTCACAATACTATTCGTAACTTGTAGATGACCATTACCGAAAGAACCTGTAATAATCAATAATTTTTTGTTTTGAGAAACCATTAGCCACACTCCGTATTTGTATTTAATTTCTATGATAGTTTAACGCATTTTCGCTATTTTGTGAAAAGATATTGCATATAATTACAAAATTAATATAAAAACTTTATACTATATCAATGTTTTAGTTGGAGATATTTAACAAATTATACGTCATTATGCATGGAATATAGTTAAACTTTTCTGTATCGATTCATACCAATCATATTTAATACTAACAGTAATAAGAATATACCAATGAGTATGATCCAATTTATATAAATATCTGATAAGTGATAGCCTCTTAACATAACATTTTGAATGGTATCACCTGCATAGTATAGCGGCATGATATGCGCGGTATATACGAGTACTTTATGCATGCTTTCCACTGGTATGATGCCTGCAAAAAAGACTTGAGGAATCACAACTAAAGGAATAAATTGAATCATTTGAAATTCTGATGATGCGAATGTCGATAACAATAAACCTAGCGTAAGTGCTATAAATGACACGAGTACATTCGTAATAAATACTAATAATATGTTGCCTTCAGTAACCATTTGTAATACATAAATAGCATATAAAACAATCAAAGTTGTTTGTATGATGGCAAATGTACCATAACCTATTATATAACCTAAAATAATTTCATGTTTTTTAATAGGTGATGATAATGTTCTTTCTAAAGTTCCAGATGTTCTTTCTTTAAGTAACGAAATACCTGAAATTAAGAATGTAAAGAAGAATACAAAAAATGCGATTAAAATAGGGCTTATTGTATCAAAATAATTTGTATATTTACCACCATGTAAATAATGTTCTTTGGCATCTAACTTTGTTATATGATTTGGGTATTTAGCCGAAACTTGAGACTTTTTTCGGCTGCTGGCAGTTGTTGAGTTATGGACTGAATGATTTTCCCTTGTTGATTAACGACAGATGACAACTGCTTTGTACTTTGCATAATGACTAATTTATTGATGGTTAACTTTAATTGACTCGTTTTGCTTGGGTCAGTATTTTCGTAAGTTACATCTAGTTTGTTATCGTTTAATGATAGAAAACCATCTAAATGATCCTCTTTAAATTTATGTTTTAAATCTTGTTGATTTGAATACTTTTGAATGTTAATATCCTGTTTTTTGAGGCTTGAAATGATTTGATCGTTTACTTGATATGTACCCACTTTTAGATCAGTTGACTCATCAGAATAATTAAATAAAAAATAAATCAACGTCATTATTAATAACGGTGCAACGAGTAAGAGCATTAGGGTACGTTTATCTCTTATAACTTGTTTTAAAATACGCGTGGCAATATTAATCATGTGCACCATCTCCTAACGCTAAGAAGACATCTTCAATCGTTTTTACGTTATATGATGATTTAATTTCATTTGGCGTACCATAAGAAATAATTTGTCCTTCTCTCATTAGTAATAATCGATCGCATTTATCAGCTTCATCTAATACATGTGTTGTGATAAGAATGGTCTTGCCTTCATCTCTAAATTGAAACAAATCATTCCAGATTGATTTTCTTAATCTTGGGTCTATACCAACTGTTGGCTCATCTAAAATCAATATGTCTGGATTTTGAATCATACTAATTGCAAGAGATAATCTACGTTTCATACCTCCGGAAAATGCCTTAACTTTTTTATGTTTTTCATGTGATAAGTTGACAATTTCCAGTGTTCGTTCTATTTGTTCGTTGATGTCCAATTTAAGTGCTTTATGAATGTATAATTTCGCAAAGAATTTTAAATTTTCAACAGCGGTTAAATCATCAAATAATGCATCACTTTGAGACATATAACCAATAGACCTTAAAATTTCTCTGTTAGGTATACGATTGCCGTTGATCGAAATTGTACCAGAATCCATAGTTGTCATGCCTAAAATACATTTGATCAAAGTCGTCTTGCCTGCACCTGATGGGCCAATTAAACCTGTTATTAAACCAGGTTCAAATTGAGTTGTTACATCTTTTAAAATAACTGCTTTTCCATAAGATTTCGTAATGGATTGAATATCAATCATAAAAGCACCCCTTTATTTAAAAGTAAACGCTCACTCATTTTATAATTGTTTATAGTTATAGTCTAAGCTATAAAATCAACTTAAGAAAGTGTATAATAGACCTATTGAAAATAAAGGAGCAATAACGATGAATGTTAAAACGTTATTAAATAAAATAAAAATTAAACAAACTTACGGTCAAATTGATCAAGAAGTTCATGATATTACGACAGATTCAAGAAATGCTCAAGAAGGCTCTATATTTGTGGCATCAAAAGGTTATACAGTAGATAGTCATAAATTTATACCGAATGTAATAGAGCAAGGATGTAGCGTCATTGTGAGTGACCGTTACGTAGAATTAAATGAGGATGTACTATTAATTGTGGTTAAGGATACATTGAAAGTGGCAAGTATCTTTAGTCATGTCTTGTTTGATTTTCCTAGTCAAAAATTAACGACGATTGGTGTAACGGGTACAAATGGTAAGACGACAATTGCGACAATGATTCATCATTTAACGAGAGGATTAGGGAAAAATAGTGCTTATTTAGGAACGAATGGTTTTCAAATTAATGAAACAGTTACAAAGGGTGTTAATACGACTCCAGAAACTGTTACTTTAACGAAACATATTGTTGAAGCGGTTGATAAAGAATGTGAGAGTATGACATTTGAAGTCTCAAGTCACGGGTTAGTTATCGGCAGACTTCGTGGTTTAGAATTTGATATCGCTATTTTTTCAAATTTAACACAAGATCATTTAGATTTTCATGGTACGATGGAAGCTTACGGACATGCTAAGTCATTATTATTTAGTCAATTAGGTCAAGACTACAGAAAAGACAAATATGTCATATTGAATGCAGATGATCCATATATAAAAGAATTAATACCTGTAACACCATTCGAAATATTTACATATGGTATAGATAACGAAGCAGACTTTATGGCTAAAGATATAGAAGAATCTATCAGCGGTGTGCGTTTTACACTTGAAACACCATTTGGTTCTTACAAAGTACAATCACCTTATTTAGGTAAATTTAATGTCCTTAATTTATTAGCGAGCATTATAAGTTTGTGGGCACAAGGTTATGACTTAAACGACATAACTGAAGCTGTTGAAAATATGCCTGCAGTTGAAGGACGTTTAGAAGTATTAGATAGAAACTTACCAATAGATTTAATTATTGATTATGCACATACGCCAGACGGAATGGATAAATTAATAGATGCTGTAAAACCATTTGTAAAACAAAAATTAATATTCTTAGTTGGTATGGCCGGAGAAAGAGACTTAACAAAAACACCAGAAATGGGTAAAATAAGTTGTCGAGCAGATTATGTGATTTTCACACCAGATAACCCTGCAAATGATGATCCGAAAATGTTAACAGCAGAATTAGCTAAAGGAGCGACACATAATAATTATGTAGAATTTGAAGATAGAGCAGAAGGCATTAAACATGCAATAGAAATTTCTGAGCCAGGTGATACAGTTGTACTCGCATCTAAAGGGAGAGAGCCATATCAAATCATGCCTGGTCATATCAAAGTGCCTCATAGAGATGATTTAATCGGTTTAGAGGCAGCATATGAAAAGTATGGAGGAAAGCCAAGTGAAGATTAGAGAAAGTCATTCGCAAAACTTAAATTGTAAAGTATATATATATGAAAATAAAAAAGAAGAATATTTTGTGATTTCAATTCCGGATTTATTTTGGTCTATTGAAGTAGATTACGATTTATACGGAGAATCTTTAATTGAGCATTTGTACTTGCATTTGTTTAATGTACTTGATGAAGATGAAGCAAATGAATTAGCAAATAGAATTAGCCAATGGACATCCGAATTATAAGGAGAAATGAATTGTGACGATTAAACAAGAAGTAGAAAGTAGAAAGACATTTGCGATTATATCCCACCCAGATGCTGGTAAAACAACATTAACTGAAAAATTATTACTTTTTGGTGGTGCGATTAGACAAGCAGGTACCGTTAAAGGTAAAAAGACAGGGAAGTTTGCGACAAGTGACTGGATGAAAGTGGAACAAGAACGTGGTATTTCTGTTACAAGTTCAGTTATGCAATTTGATTATGATCATTACAACATTAATATATTAGATACACCAGGACACGAAGACTTTTCTGAAGATACGTATAGAACATTAATGGCTGTAGATAGTGCTGTAATGGTAATTGACTGTGCAAAAGGTATCGAACCGCAAACGTTGAAATTGTTTAAAGTATGTAAAATGAGAGGAATTCCTATTTTTACATTTATCAACAAATTAGACAGAATGGGTAAAGAACCTTTTGAACTTTTAGAAGAAATTGAGAAAACATTAGAAATAGAAACTTATCCTATGAACTGGCCAATTGGAATGGGACAAAATTTCTTCGGAATTATTGATAGATCCGATAAGACAATAGAGCCATTTAGAGATGAAGAGAATATATTACATTTAAATGATGACTATGAATTAGAAGAAGATCATCCAATCAAAAATGATTCACAATTTTCTCAAGCAATTGATGAGTTAATGCTTGTAGATGAAGTCGGTGAACAATTTGATGAAGAATTATTGTTAGCTGGAGAGTTAACGCCAGTATTCTTCGGTTCAGCATTAGCGAATTTCGGTGTTCAAAACTTCCTTAATGCGTATGTTGATTATGCGCCAATGCCAAGTGGCCGCAAAACTGAAGAAGGAGATGTTGTGGATCCATTCGATCAAGACTTCTCAGGATTTATCTTTAAGATACAAGCAAATATGGATCCAAGACACAGAGATAGAATCGCATTTATGAGAGTCGTGAGTGGGGCATTCGAAAGAGGTATGGATGTGACACTTCAACGTAATAAGAAAAAACAAAAAATTACGCGTTCAACTTCATTTATGGCAGATGATACACAAACTGTAAACCATGCTGTTAGTGGTGATATTATCGGGTTATATGATACTGGAAATTATCAAATTGGTGACACGCTTGTCGGCGGGAACCAGAAATTCCATTTTGAATCATTACCACAATTTACACCTGAAATATTTATGAAAGTTAGCGCTAAAAATGTTATGAAACAAAAGCATTTCCATAAAGGGATTGAACAATTAGTTCAAGAAGGTGCGATTCAACTTTATAAAACGTTGCACACGAATCAAATCATACTAGGTGCAGTTGGACAATTACAATTTGAAGTATTCGAGCATCGTATGAAAAATGAATATAATGTTGATGTTGTTATGGAACAAGTCGGTAAGAAAATAGCAAGATGGATTGAAAATGAAAAAGATATTACGGACAATATGAATTCAAGTCGATCTATTTTAGTTAAAGACCGCTATGATCAATATGTATTCTTATTTGAAAATGAATTTGCAACTAGATGGTTTGAAGATAAATTCCCAGAAATTAAATTATATAGTTTGTTATAATGAACAAAACATTGTATAATAATTAAGTAAAACTAAATAGACCTACGACTTTGTCGAAGGGGAGTAACTTTAGAACTTAAAAATTCTAGCATATTATCGTCATTACGAAGCGCAAGTTTCCGGTAATATGGACATCACATAAATGTTAAGTGAGACCTTTGCCTTTTATTAGGCATGGTCTCTTTTGTTTTTTATAAAAAAGAATGGAGTGTGAATTGATGGATCCGAGTTTGTTAATCAGTTACGGCTGGGTATTAATTGTTTTAATTTTTCTTGAAGGATTATTAGCAGCAGATAATGCTGTTGTTATGGCCGTAATGGTCAAACATTTACCAGAAGATTTAAGGAAAAAAGCATTATTCTATGGATTATTAGGTGCATTTGTATTTCGTTTCTTATCATTATTCTTAATTAGTTTCTTAGCTAACTTCTGGCCAATTCAAGCGGCTGGGGCATTGTACTTAATTTATATGTCCATTAAGAACTTGATAGACTTTAAAAAGCATAAAGGTGAAGAGCTCAAGACGCCAGATGACGTAGAAGCTCAAGATGATTTCCCTGAATCAGAATTTCCTTCTGATGGACATGGTCATCATAAATTGAAAAAGAATTTCTGGATGACTGTATTAAAAGTAGAATTTGCAGATATCGCATTTGCGATTGATTCTATGTTAGCAGCATTTGCTATCGCAGTAACATTACCGGCAATGGGTATCCACTTTGGTGGTATGGACGCTGGTCAATTCGGTGTTATGTTTGTCGGTGGTATGATTGGTGTTATTATTATGAGATTCGCAGCAACATACTTTGTAGAATTATTAAATAAATATCCAAACTTAGAAGCGGCAGCATTTGCGATTGTAGGTTGGGTAGGTATTAAATTGTTTGTTATCGTATTGGCACATGATGAAATTGGTGTATTACCACATGATTTCCCTCATGGCATACTATGGCAATCTATATTCTGGACAGTATTATTATTACTCGTTATTATTGGTTGGATTACTTCAGTACGCAATAATAAAAAAACATCAAATTAATATTATAAAAGCAAAACACCCACAAAGTTTATTGATGACTTTGTGGGTGTTTTTTTATCTTTTTTTAATTGAATAATCCATATTGAATGAATTCGTAAATATATGTAAAAATAGGTGTATAATATTGAGAATTACAATGGTTTTATGTTAATAAATTTAGTATTATATGGCATAATAGATACATTAAGTGTTTAGATTGAGGAGGGCAATAAATGTCACGAAAAAAGCATGTCATTCCTAGAAATGAATATAAGAGACAGCGACGTGAATTTTTTCATAACGAAGAACGTGAAAAAAGAATCGAACAAGAGAAAAAAGAATATGAAATAAAAAAAGCTAATGAACGAGAACTTCAAAAGAAAAACGAATTACGTGTTAAGGAAAATATGCAAAAAGCACGTATCGAAAAATTAACGAAAGAAGAAATCAAAAAGCAAGAAGAAGAATCTAAATCACATCCAACAATTGATTTAGACGATGACCGACTTGCTGAAACACATCAAGAACATAGTGAACAAGATGATGTGTTACATAACGATGAAGTTCAAACAAACAATGAAGATAGCAAAATAAACTTAGAAGAAGAACCTGAAGAGATTAAATATGAAAAAGTAAGTGAACAAAAACAGGCAGAAACAGATAAAGCCTTTTCTAAAGATAATGACTTTGAAACAAATAAGCAGCTCGGTGCAAGACATGATGAAAAAGTAGAACAAAAATCTCAAAATAAAAATAGTTTTCTCAATACATTTTTAACTAAAATAGAAAAGCATTGGCCAATCATTGCGATTATTTTAGCAATCATCTTAATATTTATTTTAGTATGGAGTATATTCCAAAATGTAAATCCTCCTAACGAAAGTAGAAAATCGATTGAAGAAAAACAATCTCAAAAAGGATTCCAAAAGCCTATTACGAATGTTATGGAAGCTGTAGAGAAATCTAAAAACTCAGTCGTAGGTGTATCTCATGAAGATTCAGATGTATCTAGTAAGAAAGAATCTTCAGCGAAGGAAAAAGAAGAAAATAGCGGCGTCGGTTCAGGCGTCGTTTACAAAGTTGAAAATAAAAAAGCATACATAGTAACAAATGCACATGTTGTATCAAGTGATAAGAAACCAATTATTACAACAGCAAATGGTAAAAAGTATGATGGTAAAGTATTAGGATCAGATCAATGGTCTGATATAGCAGTCTTAACGATTCCAATTGAAAAAACTGAAGATTTTAAACCTATTAAATTTGAGGACTCAGACAATTTAATTTTAGGTGAAACAGCTATCGTTATAGGTAGTCCGTTAGGCGCTGAATTCCAAAATAGTATTTCTACAGGTGTAGTTTCTGGTCTAGATAGAAAAGTTCCTGTTGATTTTAATGGCGATGACGAGTATGATTGGGAAATTAAAGCTATTCAAACAGATGCTGCAGTCAACCCTGGTAACTCAGGTGGTCCTGTATTAGACTCACAAGGTAATTTAATCGGTATTGTATCATTGAAAATCGATATGCCTAATGTAGAAGGTATGGCGTTTGCAATTCCATCAAATGATGCTACTGACTACATTAATAAATTAGAGAAAAATGGTAAAATTGAACGTCCGGAATTAGGTATTATGGCTCAAAACTATTCTAAAATGAGTGATAGTGAAAAGTCTCAAATATCTTTACCTGATAAATATAAATCAGGAATGGCAATTACTGGTGTTACTAAAGATGGTAATGCTGACAAAGCTGGCGTTAAATTTAATGATGTAATCGTCGGTATTAACGATACAAAAATTGAAAATAATCTTGAATTTAGAAAAGAATTATATAATAATCATAAAAAAGGTGACAGTGTTAACTTGAAGCTTATCCGAGATGGAAAAGAAATTACGAAAAAATTAACATTGAAATAAAATAGAGGTGACAATTTGTGTCCATTATAAAATACTTTTTTCAAAAAATGACTCCACAACAGGGTATTGTATTATATTATTTGGGCGCAATTATTGTCGCCTTTTTATTATTAAATTTACCTTATGTTGTTAAACCTGGTGTTAAAATTGCACCAGTCGATACATTATTTGTTGCTGTATCAGGTGTCAGTGTAACGGGGTTAACACCTGTTACAATTGAAGATACGTTTACCATATTTGGACAAGCTATCATCCTGATTATACTTAATATTGGTGGCATAGGTGTAATGGCTATTGGTACATTACTTTGGGTCATTTTAGGTAAACATATCGGTTTACGTGAACGCCAATTAATCATGTTAGATAGTAATTCAAACGCTATGAATGGTGTTGTGAAGTTAATATTAGATATTGTGAGAACAATTTTAATGATTGAAGTTATTGGTGCGATATTGCTATCATTTTATTTCTATAAAGATATTGGATCAGTGAAAGAAGCAATACATCATGGTATATTTGCATCAGTATCAGCAACTACAAACGGTGGACTTGATATAACGGGAGAATCATTAGCACCTTATGCTAATGATTATTTCGTTCAAACTATCATTATGTTACTTATTATGTTAGGTGCAATCGGCTTCCCTGTATTGATTGAAGTCAAAACATACATGAAAAATACAATTCCAAACTTTAGATTCTCGCTATTCACTAAAATAGCGAGTGCGACATATTTA
The DNA here is from genome assembly GCF_022385935.1 of Mammaliicoccus sp. J-M41. NCBI lineage: Bacteria > Bacillati > Bacillota > Bacilli > Caryophanales > Staphylococcaceae > Mammaliicoccus > Mammaliicoccus sp. J-M41. The sequence continues at coordinate 93,502 of NZ_JAJNIR010000008.1, forward strand.
TTTTTATTCTTACTCGGTACAATTGTGGTTTATTTATTTGAGTTTTCAAATGCATTTAAAGATGTTTCGTGGCATAAAGCTTTATTCTATGCAATGTTCCAATCATCATCTACAAGAAGTGCTGGACTATCAACAATAGATTTAAGTCAATTTACTGAAGCAACAAACTTTTTCTTAGGTGGATTGATGTTTATAGGTTCTTCACCTAGTTCAGTAGGTGGTGGTATAAGAACGACAACATTTACGATACTTGTTTTATACTTAGTGAACTTTAGTAATGGTCGAACAACTATAAAAGCTTTCAATAGAGAAATACATCCAATTGATATACAAAGATCATTTGCAGTTATTTCACTTGCATTAGCGATTACGTTTGTAGGTGTATTATCTGTCGTTCGATTTGAAGATGGCAAACATGATTTGTTATCTATATTCTTTGAAACGATGTCAGCGTTTGGTACATGTGGATTATCAATGGGGATTACAGATGGCTTACAATTAGGATCTAAAATCGTCATCATGATGTTGATGTTTATAGGTCGGGTAGGACTATTATGTTTCGTCGTCATGTTAGGTGGAAAATCAACACCTGATAAGTTCCATTATCCTAAAGAACGTATACAAATAGGTTAAATATAAAAAAGCAAGCGACTAGGTCGCTTGCTTTCAGACTGTGGACAAACTGAACTTAAATTTATAAGTTCAGTTTGTTTTTTTGTATAGATTAATAATTTCCACTAAAATCATGATTAAACTACGTTTAATCTAGGCTATTTGTGGCTCTTTTACTAGCCACATTGCCAACTTTTTAAGATTCATGGCAGCACAAATAAGCGTGGTGTCCATGGAAACTTTTTTAATTCCTCTATATCTAGTCCATC
>NZ_JAJNIR010000009.1:0-86818 GCF_022385935.1 Mammaliicoccus sp. J-M41
TAATAATCACCTCAATAAAATTATCGCTAATTTATAAGTGTTGTACATACTTAAACAAGCAAAAGTGTACATTCTTAAACTATCATTTCCAGACAACATTAACTCACGAGATTGGGAAACATGTGAGTTAAAGGCAACATTAACTCACGAGATTAGGAAACATGTGAGTTAAAGCCAACATAAACACACAAGATTGAGAAACATGTGGGTTAAATCCAACATTAACCCACGAGATTACAAAACATGTGAGTTAAAGCCCACATTAACTCACGAGATTAATCTTTTATAAATTAAAAAGCGTCTTGGTCGCATTAAACGATCAAGACGCTTTAATTTTATTTAGATTTAACTTTACCAGTCCATTTTTTATAGCCGCCTTTAAGCATGAATAATTCAGTGTAACCTTTTTTCTTCATCATTCTAGCAGCTCTATAACTTGCTACGCCATTTGCGTCACAAAAATATATAGGTTGGTCTTTACGTAAACCTTGATATCTTGTACGAAATACACTCATCGGTATATTTCTTGCCCCGATAATATGACCATAGTCAAAATCAGCCTTTTCACGCAAGTCTATAACTTGTGCCTTTCTTAATCCCTTATGGAATTCATTTTGATCTAATTCTTTTACTGCGCGCTTATTTAATGAATAGTTAATTGCCATATAAATGATAATCAAGACTAGGACTATGAGCGCGATATACCAATAATTCATGGTCTGATTCCTCCCAATTCAAGTCGATACCCTTATTATAAGATTTCTTGTGAGATTTATCAAAATTTTTTTGCTAAAATAGAAAAGTACATAAGAATTAATTGAATAGGAGTTTTAATTGTGAAAGAAACTTGGCACTTTATAAACACGAAATCGAATAATCCATATTATAATATGGCAGTTGATGAAGCACTTATGAATTTTGTGAGTAGAGGAGAAATAGATCCGGTTATTAGATTTTACACATGGGATCCAGCTACGTTATCAATTGGATATTTTCAAAAACTATCTAAAGAAATTGATATTGAAAAAGTAAAAGAAAAAGGTTTTGGACTTGTAAGACGTGCTACAGGAGGTAGAGGTGTCTTACACGATAAAGAGTTAACTTATAGCGTCATCGTTCCAGAATCGCATCCCAATATGCCTAAAACGGTAACTGAAGCATATAGAGTCATTTCAGAAGGATTATTAGAAGGATTCAAGTCGTTAGGGTTTGATGCATACTTTTCAATTCCAAAGACAAAAGAAGAAAGAGATAAACTTAAGACACCACGTAGTTCAGTTTGTTTTGATGCGCCAAGTTGGTATGAACTTGTTGTAGAAGATAGAAAAATAGCAGGAAGTGCCCAAACACGTCAAAAAGGCGTTATCTTACAACACGGTTCAATATTACAAGATATAGATGTTGATGAATTGTTTGATATGTTTATATATAGAAATGATCGACTAAAAGATAAAATGAAAGCTGCATTTACAGATAAAGCAGTTGCTATCAATGATTTATCAGATAAATACATCACTATAGAAGAAATGGAAACAGCATTTTATGAAGGATTCAAAAAAGGTTTAGATATTGAATATAAACCACTTGAATTTACTGAAGAACAGCTTGCTGAAATTAAACAATTAGAAGAAAAATATAAATCAGAAGAATGGACTTATAGAAAGTAAAAAAAGAGACTATTGAAGTCTCTTTTTTATCTATTTCTACGCTTTTGTTTGCGCATGGCTTTTTTATATTTTCGTTGATCTGGCGTTAAAAAGAAGAAATAGTAAATTAGATAGATGATTAATCCGAATATGATAAATGAGACAATCATACGAATGAAGCCCATGATAAAGAAATCAAGATTCATAATTAATCCAAAAACTGCTATAGCAATAATTAAATAGAATAAAACATTTTTCATAAAATCTCACCTTAAATTATTAGTCTATTTAATATAGCACATTTTATGTATAATCTCACTCAATTTGACCTATCTCTTTGTCTAATCCATGAAGCTCATCAATAGCTTTTTGAATATCTTTTTTATCCTTTTTATTGTAGGCATCATTTAAATCTTTAAACACTTTTTCAAAACTTGTTGATAGCTTTAACATGCTTTTATGAAGAGATTTATAATCTTTAGGAATAGTTTTACCTTTCATTTCATCTTTATATCTATCTGTAATATTTTCTTGATCGTGATAAATATTTTCTAATTCATTTTTAGTATGTTCATCATCGAATTTTGAAGTTACATTTTTCTTAATTTTGTTATAACTCGCTATATTCGTTTTCGTTTCATTTACAAATTTTGTAGATGACTTTAAATATTGAGTTGTAAACTGGCTAGACGATTCTTGTTCATTTTGTTTAATTTTACTTTTAACACTATTTTCTTTTTGTTTATATGTTTTGTTTTTATCTTCTAAATCTAATACTTCTTGTTTTAATTTTCGATTATCACTTTTTAATGATGACTTCTTTTCTTCAAGTTGTTGAACTTTATCATTTCCACACGCAGATAAGACAACTGTACTTGCCATGATTGTTATAATTGTTTTTCTCATGTTTATTTACTCCCAATGTTTTACTGTGAAAAAATTTCGATATGTATGATATTATTTTAATGTATATAGATTTATTGTACAAATAGAAAGGGGATAATTATGAAAATTAATAAATTAAGAGAAGTCATGAATCAAAAAGGTCTTGAAGCAGTTGTAATTCTATCACCGTATAACAGAAGATATCTTTCTGGATTTACAGGGACAAGTGGTAGTCTACTAATTACACAAGATAAATCCCTTTTAATTACAGACTTTAGATACATTCAACAAGCGAATGATCAAGCTCAAGATTTTGAAGTTATTAATCAAGAAGGACCAATGTTAGGTAAGATTAATGAACTGATAAAAGAAGGTCAATATAAAAACGTTGGCGTTGAAACACATTTAATTACTTATAATGAATATCAAGCATTAAATACAGATGCAGTTGAACTTTCTTCTATTGAAGGTGTCATTGAAACAATCAGAATGATTAAGAACGAATTTGAAATTAAACAAATTCAAAAAGCAGCTGACATTGTAGATGAAACATATGAGCACATTTTAAAATGGGTTAAACCAGGCATGACTGAAAATGAAGTGAATAATGAAATGGAAATGTTCATGAGAAGTAAAGGTGCAACATGTTCTTCATTTGATACGATTGTTGCTTCTGGCCACCGTGGTGCATTACCGCATGGTGTAGCAAGTAATAAAGTTATCGAAGAAGGAGATATGATTACATTAGACTTCGGTGCACTTTATGAAGGATACGTTAGTGATGTTACGAGAACATTCGCAATTGGTGAACCTAAAGAAGAAATGAAGAAAATTTATAATATAGTTTTAGAAGCACAATTAGCTGCTTTAGAACAAATTAAACCGGGGATGACTGGTAAAGAGGCAGATACAATTGCAAGAGATGTTATTAAAAGTTATGGCTACGGTGAACAATTTGGTCACTCATTAGGACATGGCATTGGGTTAGAAGTACATGAAGGTCCAGCATTGTCTCAAAAATCTGATATCGTACTTGAAGAAAATATGTGTATCACATTAGAACCAGGTATTTATGTAGATGGTTTAGGTGGCGTTAGAATAGAAGATGACGTATTAGTTACAAAAAATGGCTTACAGCGCTTTACTAAATCTTCAAAAGACCTTATTATTTTATAAGAAGGTATAAATAGGAGGAAAATGAATGATTTCAGTTAATGATTTTAAAACAGGTTTAACAATTAAAGTTGATAATGGTATTTGGAAAGTTATGGACTTCCAACACGTAAAACCAGGTAAAGGTGCGGCATTCGTACGTTCTAAATTAAGAAACTTAAGAACTGGTGCAATCCAAGAGAAAACTTTTAGAGCCGGTGAAAAAGTTGAAAAAGCTCAAATCGATAATCGTCGTATGCAATATCTATATGCTAATGGTGATAGCCATGTGTTCATGGATAACGAAACTTACGATCAACTAGAATTACCTGGTGATAAACTAGAATATGAACTTAAATTTATTAAAGAAAACATGGAAGTTCAAATCCAATCTTACGAAGGTGAAACAATTGGTATTGAATTACCAAATACAGTTACACTTCAAGTAACAGAAACTGAACCTGGTATTAAAGGTGATACAGCAACTGGTGCAACTAAACAAGCTACAGTTGAAACAGGTTATAGTTTAAACGTACCGTTATTTGTTAATGAAGGTGATTTACTTGTCATTAACACTACTGACGGAAGCTACGTATCAAGAGGTTAATATTAAACATTAAAATGAGGCCGGGACAGTAACTTGTGTCCTGGCCTTAATCATTTTAGTTAAATTATAAATGTATCTTATTTACATTTATAATTAAATATTAAAATCTCTTGAATTGGTATGACCACTAAAGTAAAATGTATGAAGTGTAACGTATTAGAATTTAAAAGGAGTTTTTCAAATGAACTTAAAACAAATTAAAGAACTAGTTGATGTGTTAGATAATTCTTCTTTAACTGAAATTGATATTAATGATAAAGATTTTAAACTAACTTTAAAAAAAGATATTAAACAAGAAATCATTTATAGCCAAGGTGCAACAAATGTCGTTGCAGAACAACCCCAACAAGCAACTCAAGCTACACCACAACAAAATGTTGAACAAGAAGCACCAAGTGGTTTAACAATTAATGCGCCAATGGTTGGTACATTCTATAAATCACCATCTCCTGATGAAGGTCCATACGTTCAAGTAGGTTCACGTGTAGAAGCTGATACAACTGTATGTATTTTAGAAGCAATGAAATTATTTAATGAAATTCAAGCAGAAGTTTCTGGTGAAATCACTGAAATATTAGTTGAAGACGGACAAATGGTAGAGTATGGCCAACCGTTATTCAAGGTGAAGTAATATGAAAAAAGTATTAATTGCAAATAGAGGGGAAATTGCAGTAAGAATCATTAGAGCTTGTAGAGAATTAGACATACAAACGGTCGCAATTTATTCAGAAGCTGATAAAGATGCATTACATACTCAAATAGCAGATGAAGCTTATTGTGTTGGACCGACACAATCTAAAGATTCATACCTTCATGTTCCTAATATTATTTCAATTGCAAAATCAACAGGTTGTGACGGTATCCATCCTGGATATGGATTCTTAGCTGAAAACAGTGATTTTGCTGAAATGTGTGAAGCATGCCAAATTAAATTTATTGGACCTAGTTATCAATCTATTCAGAAGATGGGTATTAAAGACGTTGCGAAAGAAGAAATGATCAAAGCGAACGTACCTGTTGTTCCTGGTAGTGATGGTCTAGTAGATACAGTAAGAATTGCTAAGAAATGTGCGAAGAAAATTGGTTATCCCGTTATTATTAAAGCTACTGCCGGTGGTGGTGGTAAAGGTATCCGAATTGCACGTAATGAAGAAGAACTTGTAACAGGTTTTAGAATGACACAACAAGAAGCTGAAACAGCATTTGGTAATAAAGGTTTATACTTAGAAAAGTTCATCGAAAACTTTAGACATATTGAAATTCAAGTAATGGGTGATTCAGAAGGTAATGTTATACATCTTGGTGAACGTGATTGTACGATCCAAAGACGTATGCAAAAATTAGTAGAAGAATCGCCATCACCAGTCCTTTCTGAAGAAATGCGTAAAGAAATGGGTGAAGCGGCCATTAGAGCTGCTAAAGCCGTTAATTATGAAAATGCTGGTACAATTGAATTTATTTATGATTTAGATGCTGAAACGTTCTATTTCATGGAAATGAATACGCGTATTCAAGTAGAACATCCTGTTACTGAGATGGTTACTGGAATGGATTTAGTTAAACTTCAACTTAAAGTAGCAAGTGGTGAAACATTACCTGTTACACAAGATGAAGTTGACTTGAGTGGACATGCGATTGAATTTAGAATCAACGCAGAAAGCCCATTTAAGAATTTCATGCCATCACCAGGTAAAATTAATCAATATTTAACACCAGGTGGATTTGGTGTGCGTATTGATTCAGCTTGTTATACAGGATATACGATTCCGCCTTATTACGATTCAATGGTTGCGAAGCTAATTGTTCATGGTAAAGATAGAACAGATGCAATTCAAATCGGTAAAAGAGCTTTATCAGAATTTTTAGTTGCTGGCATAGATACTACGATCCCATTCCATTTAAGATTGTTAGAAAATGATGTATTTGAATCAGGTGATTTTAATACCAATTTCCTAGAGATTCATGATATTATAAATAATGAAGACAAATAGGGAGGGATTCAAATGGCTAAAACAATTGAAAATAAAAAGCCTTCTTTAGGTAAAATAGAGATTGCGCCAGAAGTTATTGAGGTCATTGCGAGCATTGCGACTACTGACATTAAAGGTGTATCTCATATGCAATCCGTTTTTAATAAGAATTCCTTAGAAAAATTCGGGAAAAAGAATTTTGGTAAAGGTATTAAAGTCGATATTAAAGAAGACGGCATCTACATTAATGTCTACTGTACATTTGACTACGGTACAAAAATTTCTGAAACAGCACGTAAAGTACAATCAGAAATTAAACAAGCATTAAATACGATGACGGCATTAACACCAAAAGAAGTTAATGTACATATCGTTAATATACATTTCCAATAATAAAATGATTAATTAAGAGGATGCGTGCATCCTCTTATTCTTTGAAGGAGAAGAATATGAAAAGAACAGAACTAAGAGAGATTGTCTTTAAATCACTATATCAATTAGAAAATAACAAAACTGATTTAACAGTAGAAGAAGCGATTCAATATTTAGTAGAAGATTTTAAAGGTGAACAATATTTATACGTGAAAAACTTTGTTAAAGAAGTTATAGAGAAAAAAGACGAACTAGATGAAATTGTAAGTCCACATTTAAAAAACTGGACATTAGACCGTTTACTTAAGACTGATAGAATCATCTTAAGAATGGCAACTTATGAATTGAAATATACAGATACACCAGAGAAAGTTATATTTAATGAAGCAGTAGAAATTGCGAAAGTATACAGTGATGATGATCACTATAAATTTATTAATGGTGTATTAAGCAGTTTATCAAAAAGTTAAAGAGTGATATAAATGGATAAGTATTTATCAGTTACAGCAATAACTAAATATATCAAATATAAATTTGATCAAGATCCACATCTACTTAATGTCTTTATTAAAGGTGAAATTTCAAACTTTAAAAGACATTCAAGTGGTCATCTTTACTTTGCCTTAAAAGACGATAAAGGTGTACTTAGTGCTATGATGTTTAAATCGAGCGCAAATCAATTGTCGTTTAATCCTAAAGAAGGTGACCAAGTACTTGTTGAAGGTAGAATTGGGGTTTATGAATCAAGAGGTGCTTACCAAATTTATGTTCAATCTATGCAATTAGATGGTGTTGGTCTTCTATATGAAAAATTTGAAGCACTCAAAAAAGAATTAGCAGAAAAAGGTTACTTTGACCAAGAACATAAATTAAGCATACCTAAATATCCTAAGAAAATCGCTGTGTTGACGGCATCGACTGGCGCTGCAATAAGAGATATATGTTCTACTTTAGATAAGCGATATCCACTTGCAGAACAAGTGTTAATGAGCACGTTAGTTCAAGGTAAAGGAGCTAAGGATAATATCATTAACAATATCAAAGAAGCTGATTCCATGGGCGTTGATGTTATTATCGTTGGTCGTGGTGGTGGATCTATTGAAGATTTATGGAGCTTCAATGAAAGAGAAGTTGTAGAAGCCATTTATCATTGTAAGACGCCTGTTATTTCAGCAGTTGGTCATGAAACTGATACGACATTAAGTGATTTTGTCAGTGATGTAAGAGCTGCAACACCGACTCAAGCTGCAGTTATTGCGACACCAGATATTAATGCGCTGTATCAACTGATTTCAAATGCTAGACAGTATTTAACAAAACATATCACGCAATCTATACAGCAAGATAAACATAAATTAAAACAACTTTCATCATATTATAAATTGAAGACGCCTTCGTTGCTATATGATCAAGAAACACAGAAGTTAGATGAATTACAAAAACAATTATCTAGAAATTTAGAACAGACTGTTACGCGTAATAATCATAAGCTAGATATCTTACAAAATAAATTGCGAATCACACCAATTTATAATAAGACTTTTCAATTTAGACAAGACTTTGATCGTTTAAATATGCTTCAAACACAGCTCGTTAATCGTATTATAAGTCAAAAAAGACAAGCACTGACAAGCAAGTTAGCGCAATTAGATGCGTTAAGTCCGACTCAAATCATGTTAAGAGGTTATTCAATCATCGAAAAAGATGATAAAATCATTACAAGCAAAAATGATTTAAAGATTGACGATGATATTACAATCAATTTAAAAGATGGTAAAATAAATGCTAATGTTAAGGAAATTAGGTGACAAATGTGGCTAAAGAACAAACTTTTGAAGAAATGATGGAAGAATTAGAAAAAGTCGTCGGTAAATTAGACGAAGAAAATATTTCTCTTGAGGAATCAATTGAACTTTATCAAAGAGGTATTGAATTAAGTAGTAAATGTGAAACGAAACTTAAAGCAGCTGAAGATAAAGTAAATAAACTTGTTCAAAAAGAAGGTGATTCAGATGAGTGAAATCATGAATAGTTATGTAGATAAGTTCACTGAATCACTTAAACAAACGAAACTAGATTCAGTTGTAAATACACAATTAGAAGAAAGTATGCGCTATTCTTTATTAGCAGGTGGTAAGCGTATTCGTCCTGTACTATTATTAATGACGTTATCGATGTTAAAGACAGATATTAATAAAGGAATGGAAACGGCAAAAGCACTTGAAATGATACATACATATTCCCTTATACATGATGATTTACCAGCTATGGATAACGATGATTACAGACGAGGAATGAAAACGAATCATAAAATCTATGGTGATGCGACTGCAATTTTAGCTGGTGATGCATTATTAACAAAGGCTTTTGAACTGATTACTAAAGATACATATTTAGAAGCTGACGACAAAGTGAAATTGATCAGATTGCTTTCTGAATCAGCAGGACATCAAGGTATGGTTGGTGGACAAGTGTTAGATATGGAAAGTGAAAACAAAGAAATTTCGCTAGATACTTTACGCAAAATTCACAGATATAAAACTGGCGCACTGATACGTTTTTCTGTCGTTGCAGCTTGTACGATCGCTAAAGTTAATAGTAAGACATTTATATTACTTGATTCATTTAGCCAAGAATTAGGATTAATATTCCAAATTAAAGACGATTTACTAGATATTGAAGGGGATTTCGATAAAATAGGTAAGTCAGTTGGTAGTGACGTCGCGAATCATAAGAGTACTTATGTGTCTTTATTAGGTAAGACCAATACTAAGGTTGCTTTAGAACAACATGTGAATCAAGCGTTATATTTACTAGATCAACTAGAAGATCAATATAACACTGAAGAACTCAAGTCTCTCACAAAATTATTTGCAAATAGAGAAAATTAATCTATCTAATAATTTAGATGACTAGTCACAAGAATCGGGCTAAAGGTGGTTAAAAAATGGATGTTTCAAAAATAAAAAACCCATCCTTCCTCAAAGATTTATCTCATCAAGAACTTGAACAACTGAGCAGTGACATTAGGAAATTTTTAATTGAAACTTGTTCAGTAACTGGCGGACATATTGGGGCAAATTTAGGTGTGGTTGAATTAACATTGAGTCTACATAAACATTTTAATAGCCCTGTAGATAAGATATTATGGGATGTTGGACATCAAACATACATTCATAAAATATTAACCGGAAGAGGTCACGAATTTAATTCTTTGCGACAATATAAAGGATTATGTGGTTTTCCTAAAATGAAAGAATCTGAACATGATGTATGGGAAGCGGGACATAGTTCAACTTCTTTATCTGCTGCTGTGGGGATGGCAAAAGCGAGAGATATATTAGGACAAGATCATCATGTTGTACCTGTAATTGGTGATGGTGCTCTAACAGGTGGTATGGCACTAGAAGCGTTAAACCACATAGGACATGACAAAACGAATTTAACGATTATTTTAAATGATAACGAAATGAGTATCGCGCCAAATGTTGGTGCAATGCACAATATGTTTGCAAGAATACGATCTAATCAAAATTATAATCGCTTTAAATTTGATGCTGAAAGTTTGATTAACAGATTGCCTGGTGGAGATTTGTTAAAAGACTCTGCGGATAAAATTAAAGACAGTTTGAAATATTTAGTCGTAGATGGCATTTTCTTTGAAGAACTTGGCATTAAATATATTGGTCCTGTAGATGGCCATAATTTTAAAGCATTAGATGAAGCGATCACCGTTTCTAAACAAATGGACAAACCTGTTCTCATACACGTTGTCACTAAGAAAGGGAAAGGTTATAAACCTGCTGAGAAAGATATAATTGGGACTTGGCATGGTTTAGGACCATATAAGCTTGAAACTGGTGAAGTGATAAAAGGAAATGCTGAAGGTCCTGCATGGAGTACTTTAATGAGTGATGAAGTATTAGCATATGCGCAACAAGACAAACGAATTGTTGCAATCACGCCAGCTATGCCTGTAGGATCAAAATTAACAAAATTTCAACAAACGTTACCTGAACAATTTTTTGATGTAGGTATTGCTGAACAGCATGCTGTTACGATGGCAGCAGGATTAGCAACACAAGGCATGAAACCATATGTCGCAATCTATTCAACTTTTATGCAACGTGCTTACGATCAGTTGTTACATGATGTAGATCGTCAAAACTTAAACGTATTATTTGGTGTTGATCGAGCAGGCCTTGTTGGAGCTGATGGAGAGACACACCAAGGTGTCTTTGATGTTGGCTTTTTAAGTCAATTTCCTAACTTTACAATTATGATGCCTAAAGACGGTAATGAAGCGAAAAATATGATCAAAACTGCTTTTGAAACTGACCATGGTCCAATGGCGATTAGATACCCAAGAGGTAATGCGCCATTACTTGATGATTCTAAAGATAGTGAACGACTTAAAATAGGATCTTGGAATGTTGAAAGAAACGGCGATGATTTAACGATCATAAGTTATGGACCAACAGTTTCACTTGTAACAGAGGTAGCAGATGAATTATTAAAAGAGGACATCCATATCAATATCATTAATGCTCGGTTTATAAAACCTATGGACTATGAAATGCTTCATAATCTCGGTAAAGCGTCTAAACCGATCCTGACAGTTGAAGAAGCTATGTTGACTGGTGGTTTAGGAAGCCAAATTGCTACTTTTATGAAAGACAATGATTATCATAATACTATACGTAGAATAGGCATTAATGATACATACATTGAGCATGGTGACGTAGGTTTATTATTAGAAGATATTGGTATCTCTAAATCAAATATTATATCTACCGTCAAATCTTTAATAAAGTAGTTAAGAGAAATATATGAATATTTATGTTGAAAAAGGCGCTTTAGTATATCTAAAGCGTCATTTAAATGTTTATAGCGCTTACATTACTATTTTTTTCAATTTTATGCTATTATAAGTGTATAAATATTCATTAACAGAGGTGTATGTAATGGCGAACAAAACAATGCGTCAGATTAAGATAAGAGAAATAATTTCTAACGAACAAATTGAAACACAAGAAGAATTAGTCAAAAGACTAAATGAATATGATTTGAATATCACACAAGCTACAATCTCTCGTGATATTAAAGAACTTCAGTTAATTAAAGTTCCAGCACCTTCTGGTCAGTATATCTATAGTTTACCTAGAGATCGTAAATATCACCCGATTGATAAATTAGGTAGATATTTAATGGATTCATTTGTAAAAATTGACGGAGCAGATAATTTATTAGTCCTTAAAACATTACCAGGTAATGCGCAATCAATTGGTGCAATAATTGACCAAATCGATTGGACGGAAGTAATTGGCACGATATGCGGTGATGACACATGCCTAATTATTTGTAAAGATACTGAAGCAGCTGAAGTTATTACGGATAGAATTTTTAATATGCTTTAAAGGAGATTTAATATACAATGTTACAAGCACTTACAATTAAACAATTCGCTATAATTGAATCTTTAGAAATTAATTTTTCAGGTGGACTAACTGTTTTAAGCGGTGAAACTGGTGCTGGTAAATCTATTATTATAGATGCTATTGGTCAGTTAGTAGGTGCAAGAGCCTCACAAAGTTTCGTGAGACATGGCGAACAGAAGGCGACAATTGAAGGCGTATTTGATATTGATAATGTACCTAACGTCAATAAGATCTTAAGTGAGTTAGATATCGACTTTGACGAAGATTTCTTGTTTGTAAAAAGAGAAATCTTTGCTTCAGGGAAAAGCATATGTAAATTAAATAATCAGAATGTAACGCTATCTGATTTAAAAATTGTCATGCAAGAATTACTTGATATTCATGGGCAACATGAAACACAAATATTACTTAAACCTAAATATCATTTATCATTGTTAGATGATTATGCTGATGGTACTTATCAAGCTGAAATTGATCAATACGACGAGACTTTTCAATCTTATCGCTTAAAGAAACAAGAACTTGAAAAGTTAGAATCTCAAGACCAAGCATTATTACAAAGATTAGATTTAATAAAATTCCAACGAGATGAATTACAAGATGCGAATTTAAAAGAAGACGAAATTGATTTTTTAAATCAAGAAATTAAGAAACTTCAAAATCACGAAAAAATAAACGAAAGTCTTAATAAAGCACATATGTTATTGAGTAGTGAAGAAAACATTACTGATAAAATTTATGAGCTTAATCAAGAAATTCAACATATCAACGATATAATTCCGGATAAATACACTGCTTTTAGTGAAGAATTAGATCAAATGTATTACACTTTAGAAGACTACAAACATGAACTATATAATGAGTTAACGTCTAATGACTTTGATGAATCTTTACTAAATGAGTATGAGTCTAGATTAAATGTACTCACAGACCTCAATCGTAAATATGGCAAAAGCATACCTGAATTAATCAAATATAGAGATAAAATCGACGATGAAATTTATAAAATTGAGAACTACGAACAAAGTACTTCTCAATTACGTGAAGAAATTAATGATCTTTATACAAACGTTGTAAAATACGGTGAAGCACTATCGACTAAAAGAAGACAAGTTGCGTTGGATCTTAGAGATAGATTAGTTGAAGAAGTACAGAATTTGCACATGCAAGATGCGAATATAGAAATTACTTTCACTAAAACGAAACCTACTCAATATGGCTTAGAAGAAGTAGAATTCTTAATCAGCCCCAATAAAGGCGAACCATTAAAAAGCTTAAATAAAATAGCTTCTGGTGGTGAACTATCCAGAATAATGCTTGCGTTGAAAAGTATATTTGTTTCTTCAAAAGGACAAACAGCAATTTTATTCGATGAAGTAGATACAGGTGTATCTGGAAGAGTCGCACAAAAAATGGCTGAAAAAATGCATCAAATTGCGCAAACACTTCAAGTGATATGTATTTCGCATTTACCTCAAGTCGCTGCAATTAGTGATAATCATTTGTATATTGCTAAAGAAACCGTAAATGATAGAACTACGACTTCTATAAAACAATTAGATGGTGAAGATAAGATAGATGAAATAGCAAGAATGATATCAGGTGTTGAAGTTACAGAATTAACTCGACAACACGCTAAAGAAATGATTATACAAAACAAAAATTTAAAATAGAATGATTCGTTAGGGTGTTAAGCATGGTAATTAAGGTAGCAATAATAGAAGACTCGAAAGCATATGTTAGTGAGATGGCACAATATTTAAAGAAACACGATATTGAAATTGTTAATATTGGATACAACGGTAAAGAGGCACTCGACATTTTAAATGGAGAAGTTTTCGATGTTCTTTTATTAGACTTAATCTTGCCACACATAGATGGCATGACTTTGCTTAAAAAATATATAAAACAAAATAAGCAATTTAAAGTGATATGTATGAGTGCTTTTGTGAGTGATGATGTCTTGAAAGAATCTGTTTCATTAGGAGTAGATTACTTCTTAATTAAACCTGTTGAGTTTGATGTCTTGTTAGATACGATACAACGTGTATTAACGACAACAGATTCTAATATAGAAGAAATGGATGCTTTAGATTTATTACTAGAGAAGATTGGATTTTCATCAAATTTAAACGGGTACGAATATATTAAGTATGGTGTACACCTTATGCTTCAATATAATCGCAAGATGCCGTTAACTAAAGAACTATATCCTTTAATTTCTCAAAATTATAATATACAAGCGAATAACGTTGAAAGGTCTATCAGGCATGCTATTAAATTAGCTTGGGATAAAGAATTAAAGTCCTATTGGTATAATAGTGAAAAATTGTATGTACGACCTACAAATGGTGAGATTTTATTACATCTATATGAAAAGTTTAAAAAAGAGACTAGGTAAGCCTAGTCTCTTTTTTTGGCATTTTGTTTCTTCATAAAATGTTCTTGTGCACGTTTATTTTTCTTTTCACGATGTAGTATATAACCCCCAATGAACACTACACCAAATACAAAGAAGATAAAGCCTAATAAAAACTGTAACCAAATAAAATGTAATTGTGGAACAAGTTGTCCGAAAACAGCATCTCTCATCCATTTAATACCTAGTCCTGCAATGATACCTGGTATCACCAAAATGAGTAATGCAATATACTTTTGCATAAGTTAAAACTCCTATTAATTAATAACTTATATTATATATGAGATAATGAGTAAAAGTAAACATTGAAAAAATGGAATAAACGATACAATTTGATTATGATAGTAATAGGAGGGGATTAAATGCTTTTTAAAGATATGATAAAAAACGGTCAAAATATATCAGCTACAATTGCTGTATGTAAATCAAATGATGAAGGTGTCATTAAAGCAATTGTTAAAGCGATTAAACATACAAAAGCCAGGTTCATGTTGTTTGATGAGCGACCACAAGATGAGTTGATTAGATCATTTAATTTAACACATGAAGAATTAAATAGAATAGAAATTATTCAAACACTTAACGAAGAACATACTGTATCGCAATGTGTACAAGCTGTAGCGGACGGAAAAGCTGACTTAATTATGAAAGGGTTAATTTCAACATCAGAATTGTTTAAAGAAGTATTAAAAGATAAATATAACTTGAAGACCAACTATAGAATGAGTCATATCGCAATATTTAATATACCTGAGTATCACAAGATGTTAACCGTATCAGATGTTGCGATGAACATAGCACCAAATATCGAACAAAAAATTGAAATCACATCGAATTTAGTTTATTCTCTTAAAAAAATTGGTATCGATTCACCTAAAATTGGGGTGATTTCTGCAATTGAAAATGTGAATCCGAAAATGCAGTCGTCGGTTGATGCGAAAGAAGTCGTATCTTATTTCAATCAAGAAAAACCAGATCTTGAAATAGAAGGTCCAATTGCATTTGATGCTGCAATTAATAAAAAGGCATCCATTATTAAAAAAATAGATTCAAAAATATCAGGTAATGTTGATGGTTTAATCGTCCCTCAAATTGAAAGTGGCAATATTTTATATAAATCTCTCGTATATTTATCGAACGCGGATGTAGCATCTGTTATAATTGGTGCAAAAATACCCATAATTTTAACCTCTAGATCAGATTCATCACGAGATAAATTTCATTCAATATGTAGTGCGTTAATGCTTATTTAGTATATTATAATAACAAATTAATAACTATACTCTTTATTTCAAAGTATTGAAAGAGCTTACAATGCTTTTATATCAATAAAGATTGAATTTTCTAAAAATTTTTACTTTTTGTAAGCGCTATCATTTTTCGTCAATTTATTTGATAAATAAAACATTTCATGTAAAATTAGAAATGAAGTTATTATATAAAAGTTGAAAAGGGGATTATTATGTTATTTGAAACGATAGAAAAATATGACTATGAGCAAATAGTATTTTGTCACGATAAAAGTTCAGGATTAAAAGCAATCATTGCGATTCATGATACAACATTAGGACCAGCACTTGGCGGTTGTAGAATGTGGCCATACGAAAGTGAAGAAGAAGCTATTAATGACGCATTACGTCTATCAAGAGGTATGACATATAAAAATGCTGCAGCTGGTTTAAACTTAGGCGGCGGTAAAACAGTTATTATCGGAGATCCTAAAAAAGATAAATCAGAAACTTTATTTAGAGCTTTAGGTAGATATGTAGAAAGTTTAAATGGTCGTTATATTACTGCTGAAGATGTAGGAACGACTGAAGACGATATGGATATTATCTTTGAAGAGACAGATTACGTAGTTGGTTTATCTGAAAGTCACCAATCTAGTGGTAACCCAAGTCCTAAAACTTCATTAGGTGTATTTGTTTCTATGAAACGCGCAGCTAAAGAAGCTTTTGGAACAGATGACTTAAACGGGAAAACTGTTGCTGTTCAAGGTGTTGGACACGTTGCTTACGAACTATGTCGTTATTTACATGAAGCAGGTGCTCAATTAGTTGTAACAGATATTAACCAAGAAGCAGTTGATAGAGTTGTAAATGACTTCAACGCTAAAAGTGTAGGAATTAATGATATTTATGATGTAGATGCTGATATCTTTGCACCTTGTGCTTTAGGTGGCGTATTAAATGATGATACTATCGCACGTTTAAAAGTTAAAGTCGTATGTGGTAGTGCAAACAACCAATTACAAGACATAGATGTTCACGGTGCTCAATTAGAAGATAAAGGTATTGTATATGCGCCTGACTTCGTTGCTAACTCTGGTGGTGTTATCAATGTTGCGGATGAATTAGATGGATACAATGAAGTACGTGCTATCTCAAATATTGAAAAAATCTATGACCAAATGGATAAAGTGTTTGAAATTAGTAAGCGTGATCAAATTACTTCTGCACGTGCAGCTGAAATTTTAGCTGAAGAACGTATTGAACAACTTAAGAATGTAAGAAGTAATTTCTTAAAAACTGAAAGATCTATCATTTCTAGAGGTAAAAAATAATGAAAAAAATTCTTGTACTTAATTTAGGAAGCACATCATCTAAAGTTGCAGTATTTAATAACTATGATATGTTATTTGAAGATGTTATCAGACATGATATCGATCAAACTAATCTTCCATTAATTGATCAAGTCCCATTTCGACTTGAAAGTATCAAGAACTCATTAAACCAACATCATATCTCACTACAAGCAATAGATGCTATTGCTTGTAGGGGTGGTGTTTTAAAGCCTATACAAGGTGGAACATATCTTGTTAATAACATCATGTATCAAGACTTGAAATCTTTTAAATATGGATTTCATGCCTCAAATTTAAGTGGTATTATCGGCTATACATTTGCTAAAGAATTAAATATACAGGCTTATATTGTTGATCCAGTCGTCGTAGATGAATTAATACCTGAAGCAAGAATTACGGGGATTAAAGGAATTGAAAGACGCAGTATCTTCCATGCATTAAACCAGAAATCAGTCGCTAAACAATATGCAGCTGATACTGACAAAGCATATGAAGATATTAATGTCATCGTCGCACATCTTGGAGGCGGTATAAGTGTAGGTGCTCATAGAAAAGGAAGAGTCATCGAAGTTAATGACGGCTTATTAGGCGAGGGTCCATTTAGTCCTGAAAGAGCTGGTTCCATTCCAAATGATGCGTTAATTAAATGGGTTATTGATCACGATTTAAATGCTAAAGAAGCTAATAATGAATTAAGTAAAAATTCTGGGTTATTATCATATTTTGGTACAAATGATTGTTTAAAAGTAGAACAAATGATGGAAAATGGCGATAAAACTGCTAAACTTGTCTTAGATGCCATGTGTTATCAAATTGCTAAATCTATAGGGTCTTGCGCGGTCGTTTTAGAAGGTCAAATCGATCAAATTATCATAACTGGCGGATTAAGTTATTCAAAATATATCACAAATAAAGTAAAACAATATGTATCTTGGCTACAAAATGTTACTATATATAAAGGAGAAAAAGAAATGCACGCTTTAAATATTGGCGTAATGGACCTCTTACACGGTAAAATTAGTACCAAGTCATATGAATAAGGAGTAATACTATGTCTAAAGAATATGATTTAGTCATTCTAGGTGGCGGTACGGCAGGCTATGTATCAGCAATTCGTGCTTCACAACTAGGAAAAAAAGTCGCAATTGTAGAGAAATTTAAGTTAGGTGGAACTTGTTTACATAAAGGTTGTATACCTACAAAATCATATTTAAAAACTGCAGAAATTTTAAGATACATACAACATTCAAACGAATATGGTATTAAAACTGCTTCAGCTGATTTTGAAATGACGGATGTTGTTGCTAAGAAAGATGAAACAGTAGCTACGATGTACAATGGTGTACAAAGCTTGATGAAAAAATACAAAATTGACATTTACGAAGGTAATGGCAGAATTCTCGGACCTTCATTGTTCTCGCCTCAAGCTGGAACAGTTTCTGTTGAATTTGAAAATGGCGAATCAGAACTACTCGTTAATCAACATGTATTAATTGCAACAGGATCAAGACCAATTGAATTACCATTCTTAAAGTTTAACCATCAAACCATCATTTCAAGTGATGATATGATGCAATTACAAACGTTGCCTGAAAGCATGTTAATTATCGGTGGCGGTGTGATTGGACTTGAGTTTGCATCTTTATTAAATGATTTAGGTGTAAAAGTAACAGTTGTTGAAGCAGGGCAATCCATTATCCCTAACGAACAACGAGAAATCAGTAAAACGATTAAACGTAGCTTTGAAGAAAATGGCATAACCATTCATGAGAATTGTCCTTTATCTGAACAAGATGTCAACATACATGATCAACATGTAGATGTAACACTTCAAAATGAGCAACAAACTTTTGAAAAAGTATTAGTCGCAGTTGGTAGAACACCGAATACTGAAGATTTAGGATTGAACAACACAAAAATAAAGACCGATGAAAAAGGCTATATACTAACAAATGATGTTTATCAAACAGATGATAAACATATTTACGCGGTTGGAGATGTCATCGGCAATTATCAATTAGCACATGTTGCAACAAAAGAAGGCACAATTGCTGTAGAGCACATGTTTGATCAAAATCCTATCAAATTAGATTACTTAACAGTACCAAGATGTATATATACAAACCCTGAAATTGCTTCGATAGGGATGACTGAACAAGATGCTAAAGCGCAAAATATTAATTTCAAAAAATTTAAAGTACCATTTAAAGCGATTGGCAAATCCGTCATAGAAAATAATGGACTTGGTGAATGCATTTTAATTAAAGATATAGACAATGAAAAAGTGCTTGGCATTCATATGATTGGTGCAAAAGTGACTGAATTAATTAATGAAGCAGCTCTATTTACATTTATGAATGGCTCTACTGAAGAACTAGCAACTACTGTACATGCACATCCTTCAATTGGAGAAGTGCTCATGGAACTAGGGTTAAAATCTGAGAATCGTGCTATTCACGTCTAAAGAGGAGAGATTAGATGTTAGATTATAAGACTGTCGGATTAACGCATGAAGACTTAAAAGAAATTTATAAATGGATGTTATTAGGTAGAAAAATTGACGAAAGAATGTGGCTACTTAACCGAGCAGGTAAACTACCGTTTGTTATAAGTTGTCAAGGTCAAGAAGCAACACAAATTGGCACATATTATGCACTAAAAGACGAAGACGTATTAGCACCTTACTATAGAGATTTAGCTTTAGTTACAGCACGTGGTATTTCTGCAGAAGAATCTATGTTAGCTGCATTTGCTAAACAAGGTGATACTTCAAGTGGTGGTAAGCAAATGCCATCTCACTTTAGTAAAAAGGATTTATCTATTTTAACGCAAGGTTCTTGTGTAACAACTCAAGTGTTACATGCAGTTGGCGCAAGTTTATCACTTAAAATGGACGGCAAAGAAGCGATTGCACTTGCTACATTAGGTGAAGGTAGTACCAGTCAAGGTGATTTCCACGAAGCAATGAACTTTGCTGGTGTTCATAAGTTGCCATTTATTTGTATTATCGAAAACAATAAATATGCCATTTCGGTACCAAGTCACTTACAGTACGCAACAGATGATTTATCATCTAGAGCTGCAGGTTACGGTGCATTTGGTGAACAAGTTGATGGTAATGATCCTATAGCTGTTTATGAAGCAGTAAAACGCGCAAGAGAACGTGCAATAAATGGTGAAGGACCAACACTTATTGAAGCATTATGTAGCCGTTTAACACCTCATTCTTCAGATGATGATGATAATTATCGTCCGGCAGAAGAAATGAAAGAAGAAAAAGAAAATGATTGTATGATTAAATTCAAAGAATATTTAGTTGAACATCAAGTTACAAACGATGAATGGTTCAGCCAAATTGAAGATGAAATTAAACAAGAAATCAATACTGCTACTAAAAATGCAGAAAAAGCACCTTATCCATTACCGGAAGAAGCTTTAACACATGTATATGATCAAGGAGGCGAAAAGAATGCCTAAGTTATCCTATCTTGACGCGATAAATCAAGCAATGGACCAAGCGATGGAAAAAGATAATAACGTATTTGTTATCGGCGAAGATGTTGGTCTAAAAGGCGGCGTATTTGGCGCAACTAAAAATTTATACAACAAGTATGGTGAAGGACGCGTGATTGATTCACCCTTAGCAGAATCAAATATCGTTGGTGCTTCAATTGGTGCAGCTATGATGGGTAAAAGACCTGTATCTGAAATTCAATTTGCAGAGTACATCGTTCCGGCAACAAACCAAATTATCAATGAAGCAGCTAAAATAAGATACCGTTCTAATAATGATTGGGATTGTCCTTTAACAATTAGAAGTCCATTTGGTGGCGGAATTCATGGCGCATTATATCATTCTCAAAGTATTGAGAGTATATTCTGTTCAACACCAGGCTTAAGAGTCGTTATTCCATCATCACCATACGATGCTAAAGGATTACTTCTTGCGGCAATTGAAGATAATGACCCTGTATTATACTTTGAACATAAAAAAGCATACAGACTATTAAAAGAAGAAGTTCCTGAAGAATATTATACTGTACCAATCGATAAAGCAGATGTTAAACGAGAAGGTTCAGATATTACAGTATTCACTTATGGATTATGTGTAAATTACGCACTTCAAGCAGCTGAAATATTATCAACTGAAGGTATAGATGCAGAAATAGTAGATTTACGTTCATTATATCCACTAGATAAAGAAACAATTATTAATTGTGCGAAAAAGACTGGCAAAGTATTGGTTGTAACTGAAGATAATCTAGAAGGTAGTGTTATGAGTGAAGTATCTGCCATAATAGCTGAAAATTGCTTATTTGATTTAGACGCACCAATTGCAAGACTTGCAGGTCCAGACGTACCAGCTATGCCATTTTCACCACCTATGGAAGATTTCTTTATGATGAATCCTGTGAAAATAGAAGAAAAAATGAGAACATTAGCTGAATTTTAGGAGGTTAAATTATGGACGTAAAGATGCCGAAACTTGGAGAAAGTGTTCATGAAGGTACAATCGAACAGTGGCTTGTTAAACCAGGTGACACAATTGAAGAGTACGATGCACTGTGCGAAGTGATAACAGATAAAGTAACAGCTGAAGTCCCTTCAACATTTAATGGAACAATTAAAGAAATCGTTGTCGAAGCTGGTGAAACTGTAGATGTTGGAACAGTTATTTGTACAATGGACGTTGAAGGTGAAACATCAGAGGATAAAAATAATAGTGCTGATGAACAAACTGAACCAGAAGTAACTAAAGAAGACCAACCTGCAAAAGCTGAAACACCTGTTTCTAATGAACCACAAGAAGGCCCAATGAATAACGGTCAATATTCACCTGTTGTATTTAAATTAGCAAGTGAAAATAATATTGATTTAAATAAAGTTAAAGGTACCGGTAATTTAGGAAGGGTAACTAAAAAAGACATTTTAAATGCGATTGAAAATGGTGTACCAACTGAAGATGCATTATCTAAACAAGTAGATGCACCAGTTCAAGAAGTTGCTGAAAATACAGTTCAACCAGAAACGACTTCTTTACCTGGCGATTCAATCCCAGTCAATGGTGTAAGAAGAGCAATTGCGAATAAAATGTTGCAAAGTGTTCATGAAATTCCACATGCTTGGATGATGGTCGAAGTTGATGCTACAGATCTTGTTAAAACAAGACAACATCATAAGTCATCTTTTAAACAAAGTGAAGGATATAACTTAACATTCTTCGCATTTTTCGTAAAAGCTGTTGCAGAAGGATTGAAAAAATATCCGATGTTAAATAGTACTTGGGCAGGCGATGAAATTAAAATTCATAAAGATATTAATATTTCAATCGCAGTAGCAAGTGAAGATAAATTATATGTACCTGTTATTAAAAATGCTGATGATAAATCAATCAAAGGTATCGCTCGTGAAATTAATGATCTTGCAACTAGAGGAAGAAAGCATAAGTTAACTTCTCAAGATATGCAAGGTGGTACATTCACAGTCAATAACACGGGTTCATTTGGCTCAGTATCATCAATGGGTATTATCAATCATCCACAAGCTGCTATTTTACAAGTTGAATCAATTGTGAAACGACCTGTAGTTGTCAATGATATGATCGGTATTCGTGATATGGTTAATTTATCATTATCCATTGATCATAGAATATTGGATGGTTTAATGGCCGGTGAATTCTTAAAATATGTAAAAGAAAGATTACAAAGTATGACAATCGAGAACACTTCTATATATTAATAAAACCTTGTCATTGTTTTACCCTTAAATCTCCTGTAAAATAGACTTATCTATTATTACAGGAGGCTTTTTTTATGGAAATGGATTTCAATTTATATATGAATGATGTAGTTAATTCTGCGAGAAATGAAATAGAAGCGGCTGGATACAAACAATTAACAACTAAAGAAGAAGTTGAAGAAACATTCAACAAACCAGGTACAACGTTTGTTATGGTTAATTCAGTTTGTGGATGTGCAGGCGGAATCGCAAGACCAGCAGCACAACATGCGTTACACTATGATAAATTACCAGATCAATTAGTAACTGTATTTGCTGGTCAAGACAAAGAAGCAACAGAAACAGCACGTGATTATTTTGAAGGTTATCCACCATCAAGTCCATCATTTGCTTTTCTTAAAGATGGCAAAATTGTCAAAATGATTGAAAGACATGAAATCGAAGGTCACGATCCAATGAGTGTTATTACAAACATTCAAGCACTATTCGAAGAGTATTGCGAAGAAGTGTAAAGGAACGGTTCATTTCTTATGCAAATAAAACCGTACAGAATAGGATATAGAACATTAAAAACTGCCCTAGGGATGACATTAGCTGTCATCCTTTCTAGGTTAATCGGCTTAGATAATTATGCATCCAGTGCTATTCTTGTTGTATTATGTATTAAGGATACAAGAGTTAAATCATTTGAAGCTGCAATATATAGATTTGTAGCGTGTTTTATTGCAATTTTGATAGGTTCAGTATTTTTCACTTATTTAGGAAGTACGCCTATTATTCTTGGTATTATGGTGCTTTTATTTATACCCGTAACAGTCATGATTGGTGTGCAAGAAGGAATTGTAACAAGCTGTGTTATTATACTTCATCTGTATATGGCTAAAACGATAGATATGAATGTTGTCATAAATGAAATTTTATTACTTATAATTGGTATTGGTATTGCTTTAATCATGAATATGTTTATGCCAAGTTTAGATTATAAACTTAACAATTATAAACGCAAAATAGAAGACGACTTTATATTAATAACCTTTATTTATAGTCAATGCTTACAAGATCCAAATAAAAAAATTAATGTACCTTCATTCGATATCGTTTCAGAAAATATTAGAAAAGCTAAATCATTAGCATTTAGAGAAGTTAAAAATCATTTTGTGAGAAATGAAAACTCTTACTATCATTATTTTGATATGAGAGAAGAACAATTAACTTTATTAAAAAGAATGAAAAAATTAATCGAATCCATGCAACACAGTCATCATGCACATCATTTATGTAGTCAATTGTTATTAGAAGTATCACAAAACGTACAAGGTAACGATTACTCTCTTATGAGATTGCATAACCTATATGACATTAAAATAAAATTACAGTCTATCGAGCTACCAAAATCACATCAAGAATTAGAAAGTATCGCAGCACTATTTCAACTATTAAACGAAGTAGAAGAATACTTACTAATCAAATCACAATTCGGTAGCCTTAAGAAGTAAAAACGCAATGCTATACGGCATTGCGTTTTTTGTGTATATAGTGGGGAGATGTGAGTTTACTTTGCCTTTAACTCACATCTTTTCTAATCTCGTGAGTTAATATTGTCTTTAACTCACCAGTTCCACATATTCTAATAATACCTAATTAAAATTTGTATCTCTCACCCAAAAAAAGCGCTACTCATCATGAGCTAGCGCTTTTGAATTATATTATTAATTTAATAGGAATGGTAAGATACCTGATAATACAAGTGCAGCTACTATAGCTACTAACATTACGATGATTATGATTTTACGTACATTCTTATTTCCCATGATAACCCTCTCTTTAAACATTAGTTTTGTATATATTTATCAACTATTATACACTAGATTATGAGATATTTAAATAAATGAAAAGAGGGACAATCATGATTAATGAAGAAAGATTATTAAATACTTTTATGGAACTTGTAAAGGTAGATTCTGAATCTAAAAATGAAAGAAAGATTGCTGATTTATTAAAGCAAAAGTTTACGGATTTAGGTTTAGATGTTAAAGAGGATGACTCTCAAAGTGAAACTGGTTATGGTGCTGGTAATTTAATTTGTAAATTAAAAGGTGAAGATTCTAGCAAGACGCCGATTTATTTTACAAGCCATATGGATACTGTTACGCCTGGTAATAATATTGAACCAGAATTACGTGAAGATGGTTACATTTATTCTAAAGGTGAAACAATCTTAGGTTCTGATGATAAAGCTGGTTTAGCTGCAATTTTAGAAGCTATTCAAGTTATTAAAGATAACAATATTCAACATGGTGATATCGAATTTATCATTACAGTAGGTGAAGAATCTGGTTTAGTTGGTGCTAAAGCTTTAAATCCTGATGATATTCAAGCGAAATATGGTTTTGCTATTGATGCGCCTGGTAAAGTAGGTACAACAGTTGTAGCAGCTCCTACACAAGCTAAAATAGAGGCTATTATTAAAGGTAAAACAGCACACGCTGGATTAGAACCTGAAAAAGGTGTTTCTGCTATTAATATTGCTGCTAAAGCTGTTAGTCATATGAACTTAGGGCGTATCGATGAAGAAACAACTGCTAATATCGGTAGATTCGAAGGTGGAACAGCAACAAATATCGTAAGTGATCATGTATATATTTTAGCAGAAGCAAGATCTTTAGATGATGAAAAAATGAACCAACAAGTAACACATATGAAAGAAGCATTCGAGAAAACTGCTGAAGAATTCGGATGTAGTGCAGAAGTTAATGTACAAATTATGTACCCAAGCTTTAATTTAACTGAAGAAGACGACGTTGTTCAATTAGCCGTTAAATCTTCTGAAAAAATTGGACGTAAAGCAGACCTTGTAAAACTAGGTGGCGGATCTGACGGAAATGTTATTAGTGGATTCGGAATTCCTACTGTTATTTTAGGTGTTGGATATGAATATATTCATACAACAAATGAACGTATGCCAGTTGAAGAATTACAAAAAATTACAGAACAAATCGTTGCAATTGCTGAACTTGCATAAAAATTCAGTATGTAAACGTATTCATTTGAAATTAAAGACTTTATAGACGAAAAACGTATTCAAACTATGTTAAAATGTACTAGAAAATGAAAAAAAGTGAGGTTAATTTCATGACACAACAAATAGGTGTAGTTGGTTTAGCTGTAATGGGTAAAAACTTAGCTTGGAATATTGAATCACGTGGTTACTCAGTTTCAGTGTATAACCGTTCAAAAGAGAAAGTCGACCAAATGGTTGAAGAATCACAAGGTAAAAATATACATCCAAACTATTCAATCGAAGAGTTTGTAGATTCATTAGAAAAACCAAGAAAGATTTTACTTATGGTAAAAGCTGGTGAAGCAACAGATAAAACAATCGATAGCTTATTACCATTATTAGATAAAGGCGACATCCTAATCGATGGCGGAAACACTAACTATTTAGATACGATTCGTAGAAATCAATACTTAGATGAAAGTGGAATAAACTTCATTGGAACAGGTGTTTCAGGTGGAGAAGAAGGTGCTTTAACTGGTCCTTCAATTATGCCTGGTGGTCAGAAAGAAGCTTATGAATTGGTAGCTCCAATTTTAGAAAGCATTTCTGCAAAAGCAAGCGATGGTTCTCCATGTGTAACATATGTTGGTCCAGACGGTGCTGGTCACTATGTAAAAATGGTGCATAACGGTATTGAATACGCAGATATGCAATTAATCGCAGAAAGTTATGACTTAATGAAACGTGTATTACACATGGATCATAAAGAAATAGCTGAAACGTTTAAATCATGGAACGCTGGTGAATTAGAAAGTTATTTAATTGAAATCACAGGCGAAATCTTTAATAAATTAGACGAAGATGGTACACCATTAGTTGAAAAAATTATGGATAAAGCTGGACAAAAAGGTACTGGTAAATGGACTTCAATTAATGCTTTAGAATTAGGTATTCCATTAACAATTATTACTGAGTCTGTATTTGCTAGATTTATTTCTTCATTCAAAGATGAAAGAGTTAAAGCAAGCACAGCGTTTAATCCAGAAGTAACTGAATTTGATGGTGACAAAGATGCATTCTTAGAACAAATCAGACAAGCACTTTATATGAGTAAAATCTGTAGTTATGCACAAGGATTTGCTCAAATGAAAACTGCTAGTGAAACAAACAACTGGAACTTAAAATTAGGTGAGTTAGCTATGATTTGGAGAGAGGGTTGTATCATCCGTGCGCAATTCTTACAAAAAATCAAAGACGCTTACGATAATGATTCATCATTAACAAACTTATTATTAGATCCTTACTTCAACGATATCGTTGCAAAATATCAAGGTTCATTAAGAGAAGTATCAGCGACTGCAATCAAAGCAGGAATTGCAACACCTGGTTTCTCTTCAGCAATCAATTACTTTGATAGTTACCGTTCAGAAGATTTACCTGCCAACTTAATTCAAGCACAACGCGATTACTTTGGTGCGCATACTTATGAACGTAAAGACAAAGAAGGTATTTTCCATACTGAATGGACTAAATAATTTGATATAACAAGACAACCCGTTATCTCCAAGAGATAGCGGGTTGTTTTTTAATTCATTCTTTTATGATCAATAGGAATCCAAAGTTGTACTTTAGAAGTTTCTTGATCAAAATTAACATCAAGAGGGTAAACCTCAACATAAAAATCATCATGTAAATAAGGCATTTTAAGTTGCCATTGATTTTCAATATGGTGCCAAGCTTCACTCACTACAAAATCTAATTCACCTTGTAAATTAAACGTCGCAAAATGATGTCCAGGTAAATAGTAATTATCTAAATGACCTGGATATCTTTCACTAGGAACACCTACAAATACTTCGAGTCCATCTACAAGTGGTCTTCGAATAACGAATAGTTGATTAGGTTTAACATCATTATATTTAATAAAGTCTTCTATGTAATTATTCTCTAATAACATTTCTAATAAGTCAGGTATTAAAAAATGATTATCTAGTTCATTTGAATGATAATGATGATTCTTTCCTACTAACTTTAAATCATCTTTGTATTGTAATGAATAATTTAACGGTTCTGTTTCTGTAGAAGTTAATTTAATAGAGACTCTTTTTTTAATTTTAAGCATAGATTGATGTGTCTTCGTTTGTAGCGGACTTATGCCATGATATGCATTAAAATCATGAGCGAATGCATGTGCATCTCTGTATCCATACTTTAAGGCGATATCTAAAATACGTGAATGACCACTTAAAATATCAAACGCCGCTTCAGTCATTCTTCTAGCAAGTTGATATTCAAGAGGCGTCATACCAATAACCATCGTAAATGATTGATTCAAGTGAAAAGGGGACATTTCAACGTGATCGCTCAAAGTTTGTAAATCGATATCGCTCAATAGATGATCTTCAATGTACACAATTGCTCTTTGTAAATCTTTAATTACTTCCAATGTTCAGTCACTCCTGTTGGCAGAAAGATTAATTAATATCGTCCCACCATTTAAATCCATCAATAGACAATAATAATTGACTCTTAATCGGTCCATTAGTACCCGCTCTATAATTAGGGAACGGTGCTTTATCGTTGTCCCACACATTTTGTATCACATCTACATATTTCCATGTTGCTTTTAATTCTTCCCAATGCGTAAAGTTTGTTGAATCACCTTTAAGACAGTCGAAGATTAAGTTCTCATATGCATCAACTGTATTCATTTTATCTTGTGCACTCATTGCGTATGATAATTGAACAGGTTCTGTTTCTATACCTTGAACTTGTTTTTTAGCATTTAAATGTAGTGAAAGACCTTCATTAGGTTGAATATTAATGACAAGTAAATTAGATTCTAATTCTGAATCACGTTGATAATATAAATTCATTGGTACTTCTTTGAATTCAACAACTACTTGAATACCTTTTTTCTTCATTCTTTTACCAGTTCTAATAAAGAATGGTACGCCAGCCCATCTGAAATTATCTATCAATACTTTACCTGCAACGAAAGTAGGGGTATTAGAGTCATCTGCTACTTTATCTTCTTCTCTATAGCTTTTAACTTCTTCGCCTTCAATTTGACCTTTATCATATTGTCCTCTAACAAAGTTCTGTTTAACTTCAGACTCATCTAAAGCTCTAATTGAACGCAATACTTTTACTTTTTCATTTCTAACATCTTCACTGTTTAAACTAATAGGTGGTTCCATTGCTAATAAAGCAACCATTTGTAACATATGGTTTTGGAACATATCTTTTAATGCGCCACTATTTTCATAGTATCCACCACGATCTTCTACACCTAATATTTCAGATGATGTTACTTGAATATTAGAAATATATTTATTATTCCATAATGGTTCGAACATCGCATTCGCAAATCTTAACACTTCGATATTCTGTACCATATCTTTACCTAAATAATGGTCGATTCTGTAAATTTCTTCTTCTTTAAATGAACGTCTAATTTGTTCATTTAATTCTTCAGCAGATGCTAAATCTGTGCCGAAAGGTTTTTCAATAATTAAACGTTTGAAACCGTCAGTATCTGTTAGACCTGAAGATTTTAAGAAATCTGTAACAGTTCCAAAGAATTGAGGTGCCATTGCTAAATAAAATAATCGATTACCTTCTAATTGATATTGTTCATTTAACTCATTTGAAAAAGCTAATAATTCTTCATAACTAGAAGGGTCACTAACATCGTGCGATTGATAAAATACATGTTCCATAAATTCATCTAACTTGTCTGTATTCTGTACATGTTTCTCTACTGAAGCTTTAATTTCATTTCTGAACTTTTCAGTAGTCCAATCTCTTCGACCAACACCAATTATTGCGATGTGCTCGTCTAATTGATTTTGTTGATATAAATGAAAAATAGATGGGAATAATTTACGGTGACTTAAATCACCTGTAGCCCCAAATATTGTAATTAAGCATGGAATATTTCTAGTTTCGGTTGTCATTTATTTACCTCGATTCTCTAACTTTTTCACAATTTACAATATTAATTATTATAACATGTTAGTGATTGATATTCTTCCATTTGAACTGTTAAATTTTCAATTTATTCAGTAAGTTGTATAATCATCATCATTTTTATGTATTTTTATAAATCATTGTACGATACATGTTATAATAATAACGTAAGGAGGAAGACGATGGAACTCACATTTTTAGGCACAAGCGCCGGATTACCGACTAAAGAAAGAAATACACAATCAATTGCCTTTAATTGCCTACCTCATGTCAATCAACTATGGTTATTTGATGTTGGTGAAGCAACTCAACATCGAATATTACATACTGGCATCAAACTTGGCAAAATAAGTCATATATTTATTACGCACTTACATGGTGATCATATATTTGGATTACCTGGATTATTAACAAGTCGTTCCTTCCAAGGTGGTAAAGATAAACCTTTAACAATAATTGGCCCTAAAGGTATAGCAAAGTTTATACAAACGGCATTAGAAATTTCTCAATCAAATTTAAATTATCCGATAACTGTAAATGAATTCAACACAGAAACCGAACTTAATATTGATGGCTTTCATATTAAAGCTTTACCTTTAAAACATGGTATATTATCTGTCGGTTATCGCATTACAGCACCTGATATTGAAGGGAAGCTTGATGTTGAAAAACTTAAAGGAATCGGTATTGAACCTGGACCAAAATATCAAGAAGTAAAAGCAAACGAAACTTTTGAATACGAAAATCAAACTTATCAATCTAAAGATTTCAAAGGTCCAAAGAAAAAGGGGAAAGTGATTACAATCTTTGGTGATACGATGCCATGTCAAAATGAACATATCCTTGCACAAGATGCAGATGTTATTGTTCATGAAACAACGTATATCGAAGGCGATAAAAAATTAGCAAATTCTTATTATCATAGTCATATTGAAGATGTCTTTCAATTAATGACTGATGTTAATGTAAAAAAAGGTCTATTCACACATTTATCTAATCGATATGAATTAGAAGATATTCAAACAGTTGAAGCCACATTACGTTCAGCTGTAAATTATGACTTTAAATTTGTAAAAGATTATGACCAATTTCAAATCTAAAAAACATCTCATCTTATATGTATTTTAAGATGAGATGTTTTTTGTAACTTATTCAATTAATCTTCATCCGCTTCTGCAAGTTCGATACTTCTCTTAACAGCTGCGTTTAAACAATCTAAGAAAATAGCTTCTATGTCATGGTTACTTAACGCATTTAAACCAGCTTGCGTTGTACCACCTTTAGACGTAATATTTTTTCGTAATTGATCCATTTTTAAATCAGAGCGTTCGATCATTTTACCAGTACCAATAATTAACTCTTTAATAGACTCTTCAACTTGAGATTGTTCAATGCCTAATTTAGTACCAGCATTTACATATTGTTCAAATACATGATATAAGAATGCAGGTCCACTACCAGTAATAGCTGTCACTTGATGTAAATGATCTTCTTTAACTTCTAATGCTGTACCGAAAGCTTCAATAAGCGTTAATACTTCTTGCTTAGAATTAGGATCGAAGTTTGTAGAGAAACTAATCCCCGTTACTGAATGCCCAACGTGCGCATTCGTATTCGGCATAATTCTAGCAATTGGATTATCGACTTGTAAATTATCTCTAATATAACTAATCGGTAAACCAGCCATAATTGAAATGAATTTATTATCACTCGTTATGAAAGGTTTAATGCGTTCAGCTAATTTTAAGAAATCATAAGGTTTTGTACTTAAGAATACATAATCTGCATCTTTCAACAATTCTTCATCATCATAACTATAGCTAACGCCTAAAGCTTCATGATAACTTTCCAATGCTTCTTGGTTCGACTTATTTGTTAAATAAATATTTTCAGGTTCAATCGACTTACTGTTAACAATTCCAGTGAATATCGCGTTTGCCATATTACCAGATCCATAAAACACAATTTTCATAATAAAATCACTCACTTCCATATGAATTCATTTTAATTATAAAGAAATATAATCTTATGTCAAAATTACTTGTATCGTATTTAGTTTTTTTGAAGTGTTATGATACATTATACATAACAATGAATAAAGGATGAGTTAAATGATCGGTAAACATTATTTATTAACTGGTGCCACAGGTTCACTAGGGGAGAGCTTGATACAATCATTGAATAATCATGGTGCTTACGTTTCTATAATTGTAAGAAATAAGGATAAAGCCAATCATTTAATGACGACCTATAAAAATATTAAAGAAGTATTTATATTAGATATGAATGACACTGCGCAAGTCGAACAATTTAATCTTGCACAGAACAATATGTATGATGGGATTATTAATAATGCTGGGTTTGGTTACTTTAAATCTAACGAGGCACATACGAATGAGGAAATTAAGGACATTTATCATACGAATCTCGTCAATTTAATTATTCTTTTGAACCGTATATTACCTTATTTAAAAAGAGGGGCATCAATCGTTAATATATCATCTATTTCTTCTAAAGTAACAACGCCATATGGTAGCCATTATGCAGCGTCAAAAGCAGCTTTGAGTAGTTTCACAAATGCTTTAAGACTTGAACGCGAAGATTTACATGTACTTAATGTCAATCCAGGTCCTTTCAAATCACAATTTCATGCTAAAGCAGACCCTTCAGGCCACTTTGAAAAGCTCACATCTCAAATACAACTTAATGTAGAAGATTTAAGTGAACAAATTGTTAAAAGTATGATTAAAAGAAAAATAGAAATAAACGAACCAAAATGGATGGATTTAGGATTGAGATTTTATCAATTGGCACCTCGTACATTTGAAAAATTATTTAAACAAAGTTTTTTGAGTAAAAAGATATAAATAGAGTCTGGGAAAATTAATCTTCTCCCAGACTCTATTTTTTTAAACTAAGTGATTTGTGTATTCAATATTTTTTACGATTGAACGAGCGTGCTTAATTTGAGCTTCTGATAATGTTCCATTATAACTTTGGATACTCTCAGCTAATTGCTCTGGTGAACTTGCACCTGTAATAATAGATCCAAGTGCGTCAAATGATTTCAAATAATTAAATGTAACACTTGATAAGTCATCATATTCTTTATTCAGTTGAGAAATGGTATCCGATAAATCATTATAATTATATTCTAGTAAGCCATCTTTAAATTTACGATCTAATACTTCGTTTGATTTATGAGTTAATAAACCTTTAGAAACTGGACCTCTCGCTAATATTTTGACACCATGTTCGTTAATTTTTTCAATAAGACTTTCAGGGCGATTATCTAAAATACTAAATTGCATCATAATTGTTTCAATGTTGCTGTTTTTCAAGTAATAATCGATCACATTAGGTCTAATTGACGAAATACCATATGCTTTTATAAGACCTTGTTCTTTTAATCTTTCGAATGCTTCTATTGTTTCATCTTTGTTATCTTCAATCGTACCGCCATGTAACATATATAAATCTAATTGTTCAAGATCCAATCTTTGTAATGATTCTTTAATGCTTTTCATAATGTGTTCTTTAGAAGGATCCCAAAAGTGTTCTTGTTTATCTTTATCAAAATGATTACCGACTTTTGATCCAATGACAATATCTTGTTGATCTTGATATTTTTTCAAAAGTTGTCCTACGATTTTTTCATTTTCACCATAATCATATAAATCAGCTGTATCAAAATATGTGATACCTTGTTTGATTGCTTCATCAACAATTGTTTCTGCATGGTTGATATCAGTTCCTAGACTCATACAACCTAATCCGACTTCTGAAATTTCAATGCCACTTTTCAATGTATTCTTTTGCATATTGAAGCTCCTTTCGCTACACTTTATTTATTAAGTTTACCAGATAAATTATTTTAATGAAAAGAGGCACACTTATAATGAAACTAACTGAAGAAACGATTTCGAAAGAAACGATATATGATGGTCGTATAATTAAGCTAGAAAAACATCAAGTTACACTTCCAGATGGCCAAACGAGCGAACGCGAAGTCGTATTACATAATGGTGCAGTATCTGTATTAGCTATAACACCAGAAAATGAAGTATTAGTGGTGGAACAATATAGAAAAGCAATGGAAAAGACATTAATCGAAATTCCTGCTGGTAAATTAGAAATAGGGGAGGAACGAGAGTCAGCTGCACTGAGAGAATTAGAAGAAGAAACAGGATACGTTGCAGATAAACTCGAACTCATCGGTGAAGTATATGGATGTCCAGGCTTCTGTAACGAGAAAGTAAGTATTTATATCGCGAAAGATTTAAAAGAAGGAAAAGTGAATTTAGATGAAGATGAATTCTTAAATTTAACTAAAATTCCAATCGATCAAATACAGTCATTATTATCAGAACATAAAATTGAAGATGCCAAAACAATGATAGCCTTCCAATACTTATTATTAAATTATAATCATTCTAAATAAAAAGATATTTTTTCTTGCTTTTTGAGAAGATTATTGGTATTTTAGTATACGAATACATTACTAATTGATAATGATTATTTTTTAGAAAGAAGGTGTCAAGTTGGAAGAACGCATACAACGTGTGAAAGAACAATTACACAAAGCTTCCTACAAACTAACTCCGCAAAGAGAAGCGACAGTTAGAGTGTTACTTGAGAATGAAGCCGATCATTTAAGTGCAGAGGACGTTTACCTAAAAGTTAAAGATAAGGCACCTGAGATTGGTCTCGCAACTGTCTATCGTACGTTAGAACTATTAGCAGAATTAAAAGTAGTCGACAAAATAAACTTTGGCGATGGTGTTGCTAGATTCGATTTAAGAAAAGAAGGGGCAAAACATTTTCACCACCATATGGTATGCATGGAATGTGGCGCAGTTGATGAAATCGAAGAAGATTTATTAGAAGACGTAGAACGTCGTGTTGAAAAAGAATTTAACTTTAAAATTTTAGACCATCGATTAACTTTTCATGGTATTTGTCATAGATGTCACGAAGAATAAATCTATAATGGACGTTACTAAATGAAGTTTTATACTGATTTTAGTGATGTCTTTTTTTATGGTAAAATAATGACAACAATGAGGTGAATTCATGGAACAAATCATAAAGGAGTTTATAGATTTTATAAGATTAGAAAAAGGTTTGAGTCAAAATACAATCCAATCGTATCAAAGAGATTTAAAACAATATAACCAATACATAACTGAACATAAAATTAGTCATATAGACAATATTGATCGTATTGTGATACAAAAATATTTTGCGCATCTTAAACAAGAAGGAAAGTCAGCTAAAACAATTGCGAGACTTGCAGCGACGATTAGAAGCTTTCATCAATTTGCGATTAGAGAAAAATACGCCGTTAAAGATCCAACCATATTGATTGAAACACCTAAATACGAACAGAAACTTCCAGATGTATTGAGTGAAGATGAAGTGAATCAACTCTTAACATTTACACATATTACAAATCCTAGAGATGAACGAGACCGAACGATGCTTGAACTTTTATATGGTACGGGCGTTCGTGTAAGTGAATTGATTCAATTAAATGTAGAAGACGTCAATTTGACGATGGGATTTATTAGAGTGTTTGGTAAAGGAAATAAAGAACGAATCGTACCGCTTGGTGAACATTTAATGGGCATATTAAGAAACTACATCCAGGAAGTTCGTCCAAATTTATTGAAGAAACATGTTACAGATATATTATTCTTAAATGCACGTGGCACAGCTTTAACGCGACAAGGATTTTGGAAAATATTAAAAAAAATCGGCTTAGAAAAAGGGATAACGAAAACTTTAACACCTCATACTTTAAGGCATTCTTTTGCGACGCATTTGCTTGAAAATGGTGCGGACTTGAGGGCAGTGCAAGAAATGCTCGGACATTCCGACATTTCTACAACACAACTTTACACACACATCTCTAAAAAACAAATACGTGAGATGTATTTAACGTATCACCCTAGAGCCAAGAAGGAGAAGAAAAATGAAGAACAATAAACAACAACAAAATGAATCAAAAAAATATGTCACTTTAGCAATTTTATTAACATTTGCTGTTGCTTGGGGTCTTATTTATTGGTTATTTATTGTCTAGCGTGACGTTGCTTATATGCTGAAATACGACTTTCTATCACTTCAGTACGATCTCTTAGTAGATGATAATGTTTAATATAATCTGATACATCTGTATTATAGTTAAATTCAAAATCATCAAAAGTACTTTCTAAAGCACGATAGCTTGCATCTGTTAAAGGGAGTTGAATATTTTCATAAGGATGACCTTGCTCAATGCGCATGATTTGTGAATGAATTAAAGATTGAAAAGATGCTTTTTCAATACCTAAATGGCTAAAGTCATCATTTAATTCAGCAATTTGTAGTGCTTTTTTATAAGTTTTTAGCGCGCCTTTCGTATTATCACGTCTATAGTGGTAACACGCCGTAGAGAACAATATTAAACTTACAATTGCATCATGTTTACTAAATTGAGTTTGATCTTTCCAATGATCTTCTAATATATCGTGACATTCAAAATAATGTCTTAAGACATGGAAATGATAGTGAAATGACATTATTTGTGTTTCCATTTAAAATCCCTCTCAGCATAGAATATTTATACGTAATCATGGTATAATAATTTTTAGGTTTATGCACGTAAAAGGAATAGAAATGAGGAAGTTTTAAATGTATGAAGTAAAACTTGATGCCTTTGAAGGACCTTTGGATTTATTACTTCATTTAATACAAAAATACGAAATAGATATTTATGATATTCCAATGAAGGAACTAACCGAGCAATACTTAAGTTATATACATCAAATGAAAATATTAGAAATAAATGTAGCGAGTGAATATTTAGTGATGGCATCTGAGTTATTGATGATCAAAAGTAAATTATTACTACCTACACAACCATCAGATATTGATGAATTTGAAGATGATCCAAGGGACGATTTAGTTAGACAATTAATCGAATACCAAAATTATAAAGAATATGCTGAATTATTAAATCATAAAAAACAAGACAGAGAACAAATATTCATCAAAAAGCCAGCAGATTTATCCAAATTTGAAGCCGTTCATGACAAACGTGCACCTTTAGATTTAGATATGACGGATTTAATTATTGCATACCAACGTACTAAACGTAGACAGAGATTTAATAAACCACAGAATGTTACCGTTAACGAAGATAGTTATACGATTGAAATGGCAACTGCTTCAATACAAGCACGACTTGCCGAACATAAGAGTTATAAATTTTTCGAGACATTGCCATCTGATTTATCTACGAATGTATTAGTGACGTTGTTCTTAGCAATATTGGAAATGATGAAATTAAGACAAATTGATGTATTCCAACAATATCAATTTGGAGAAATAACTATAAATCGAGGCGTGAATTATGTCAGTGAGTAAATTAGGATTATTAGAAGGATTATTATATTCATTAGGTGATGAAGGCATTGAAGTTAATCAGTTATGTGAGTTATTAGAATTAACGCCATCACAATTAAAAGATTTAGCAAATGAATATGATCGCGAAACATTACAAATTATTTTTTACGGTAATAAATGCATTCTTACAGCAAAGCCAATTATGCATCAATATCTAGAAAAATTAATGATAGATAATATGAATACTAAATTATCACAAGCTGCGTTAGAAACATTATCTATTATTGCATATAATCAACCTGTTACGAGAAGTGATATAGAAGTGATTCGTGGTGTAAATTCAGATGCTTCTGTTAAGACTTTAATTGCGAAAGGTGTCGTTGAATCGAAACATAACGATCAATCTAGAAGCCAATTATTATATACGACAGATTACTTTTTAAATGTATTTGGACTGACTTCTTTAGACGAATTACCGAAATCAACAAATGAAGAAAATGAACAAGAAGAAATGGATTTGTTTTTTAGTAGCATGAACGAAAAACAAAACAATGAGGAGCAATCATAATGAGTGAAGAATTAGAGAGATTACAAAAAGTTATTGCGAAAAGTGGCTATACGTCACGTAGAAAAGCAGAAAAATTAATCGAAGAAGGGCTTGTATATGTTAATCATAAACAAGTGACAGAACTTGGCACTAAAGTGAAAGATTCTGATTATATCGAAGTAGAAGGTATTCCATTAGAAATGCCGGATAAACTATATATTCTATTCCATAAACCAACAAAAGTAATTACAAGTGTATCTGACGATAAAGGAAGAGCGGTTGTAACGGATTATTTTAAAGATATTAAGACGAGAATTTTCCCAGTTGGTAGATTAGATTATGATACATCAGGTTTATTAATTTTAACGAATGATGGTGAGTTTACAAACTTAATGACGCATCCTCGTTATAAAATTCAAAAGAAATATGTAGCAAAATTAAAAGGCTATTTACTAAGAGAAGAAGTTAAACAATTAGAAAAAGGTATACAGCTAGAAGATGGATTGACACAACCTGCAATTGTAAAAGTAAAAAGTCAAGACAGAGAGCGTAATGTAACACATGTGGAGATTACAATTACAGAAGGTAGAAATAGACAAGTTAGAAGAATGTTTAGTCATTTTGGTCATGAAGTCGTTAAACTTACGAGAGTAGAATATGGTCCACTTAATTTAAAAGGCTTAAATGCTGGACAGGGCAGAACGTTATCACCTCATGAAATCAAAGTTTTAAGACATTTGGCACAAGATGGTAAATAATCTGTAAACGTTCACAATAATGCCACTAATCTGCTTTATAGTCATGATATACTAGACAAAACACCATAACATTGCATATGTATGGTTTTTTTATTGTGTTAGGGAGGATTTTAAATGAAGAAAAAACAGAAGACTGTACTCCAAATTGTTATAACGGCAATTATTTTAATTGCAATTGTATTTACAGTATGGTCCAGTCTTACGAAAGATAAGGATAAAGTAGCGCAAGTTGGAGATGATGCGCCACTTTTCGAACTCCAAACGATTGATGGGAAAAAAGTTAATTTAAAAGATTTACGTGGGAAAGGTGTTTTAATTAACTTTTGGGGGACTTGGTGTGAACCTTGTAAACGTGAAATGCCTGAGTTAGAAAGACAATATCAAAACTACAAAGACAAAGGTGTTGAAGTCGTTGCGATACATGTCAGAAATAATCCTCAACAAATCAAACAATATTTAAGTTCATTAAAAGAATCACCAACTTTCACAGTTGCGATGGATAACGATAATTTAGTTACAGATGCATACGGTATCAATCCATTACCAACTACGATAACAGTTGATAAAGATGGTGAAATAAAAACAAAGCATACTGGTGAACTTTCTAAAAAGCAAATCATAGAAGAAATGGAAAAGGTCAAAGTGAAATAGAGGGGGATTTAAAGTGAGCAACAAGCAAATTGTTTGTGAGTGCGGGCATAAGAACCCAGAAGGAACTCAATTATGCTTAAACTGTGGTCGCTTAATAAATGACGACTATGATAAGAAAAAGACAACCGACGTTATGCGTTACGATGGGCAAGCGATACGTTCGAAAACAAAAAACAGAACAATATTAGATCGTATTTGGAATTTCTTCGCTTCAGTCAAAACAGGTGTTACTTTACTTGTATTAACGGTCATTGCAGCTTCAATTGGGACAATATTCCCGCAAGAATATTTTATTCCAATGAATGTGAATCCGGAACAATATTATTATGAACATTATGGTTCTCTCGGTTTACTATATTATAAACTTGGATTCCACAATTTATATAGTTCATGGTGGTTCTTAATTCTGTTAGGTTTAGTAGCGTTCTCTATTATTACTTCAAGCATTGATAGAGGGATACCTTTACATAAATCTTTGAAAAATCAAAGAACGAAAAAGCACAGTTCATTCTATAAACGCCAAAGATTAAACTTACATTCAGAAGACCAAGTTAATCTTGATGAATTGAGTCAATCTTTTAAAGAAAAAAGATATAAAGTTAAACAAGATGGGAATCATATCTTACTTGAAAAAGGACGTTTATCGAGATACGGTCCTTATATTAACCATACTGGTTTAATCATACTTTTATTTGGGGCAATGTTAAGATTCTTACCAGGCTTTTACTTAGATGATATGGTCTATGTAAAAGAAGGGGAAACGAAGCCAGTACCAGGTACAGATAGAGGCTATTATATAAAAAATAACGACTTTATATATGAAGAGTATGATCAAAAATCTCAATCTAATACAAACCCTGAATCAATTGACCCAAGTTTAAACAAAATTGCTAAGAACTACGAAACAAAAGCTACTTTGTATAAAAACAGTCAAGAAGAAGTAATTGGGTCAGATGCTAATCTAAAAGAAGTGGCTTCAGATTCAATTAAAGTCAATCATCCTTTGAAATATGATCACTTACAATTTTACCAAAGCAGCTTCGACAACTCGTTGTTAAAAGATATGACATTTAACTTAAAAACAAAAGACGGTAAAGCACTTGGGAAACCATTTACAGTTAATTTGGAAAGTCCTAAGAAGACTTATAAAATTACAGATGATTTAACAGTTAAGTTAAGAAGTTATGCGCCAGATTACGAAAAAATAGAAAATGGTGTACTTGCAACTAAATCACCAAATCCAAATAATCCAGCTTTTGTGTTTGAAGTAACTGATAAAGGCAAACAATCAGAATTTAGTTTCTTAAGAATTAAAGAATCACAAGATATATCTAAAGATAATAAATACGATGTGAAATTTGCCAATGCAACAAATCAATGGGCAACAGTGTTGGCAGTGAAGAAAGACTTAACACTTCCAATATTATTTACTGGTTTCGTTATTTTCTTATTAGGTTTAGCAGTCGGATCATATATTAACCATAGACGTATTTGGATTAATACTGATAACGGTGAGTTTAATATCGCTGCTCATACAAATAAGAATTATTATGGTTTCTTAAAAGAGATTAACCAAGTCTTAGATAAACATCAAATTTCACATATTGAAGATACTAAACAAGACATTCACGAAAGTAAGGAGGCAAACAATGGATAAAGATATGTT
Organism: Mammaliicoccus sp. J-M41; assembly: GCF_022385935.1. Taxonomy (NCBI): domain Bacteria; kingdom Bacillati; phylum Bacillota; class Bacilli; order Caryophanales; family Staphylococcaceae; genus Mammaliicoccus; species Mammaliicoccus sp. J-M41. The sequence goes on from NZ_JAJNIR010000009.1 coordinate 40,797, forward strand.
TTTAAATATTAGTAATATCAGTTTATATTCTGCTTTTATTTTGTACTTAGTTGCGATTGTGCCATATTCATTCTCAATCCGTTCACCTAAGAAAAGAGCAGAAAAAGTAGGGGTGACATTAACTGTCATTGGCTTTGTATTACAAATTCTATACTTTATTACAAGATGGATTGCTGCGGGACATGCACCAGTAAGTAATATGTATGAATTCTTAACAATGTTTGGCATTATGATGGTAGGTGGCTTCCTTGTTATTTACTCTATTTATAAGACACCTATTTTAGCGTTATTCGTATTACCAATTGCGATGTTGTTAATTGCATATGCAAGTATGTTCTCTAGAGATGTTTCGCCGTTAATTCCTGCGTTACAATCTAGTTGGTTAGCAATTCACGTTATAACCGTAACGATTTCATATGGTATTTTATCAATCAGCTGTATAGCAGGATTAATTTATTTATTCGCAGCTGTTAGTCCAGAGGAAAAATCGATACATAGTTTCTTTGTAGAAGTCATTATGTATTTCATCGTTATTGTCATTGGATTTATATTAACAACGATCATTATGAAAGATATCGTTGGTTACGATGACACTTATTTCTTTATTGATAAAAACGATAATAACTCTGTGCAACATTATCATCTTCCAGCATTTGTGACACAACAAGATAGTTTACTTGTAGATCATGTTTCAGGTAGCGATTATGAACCAAAAGAAAGAACAGATATCTTAAAATGGAGCAAGATTGAATTACCTGCTGTTATCAACGCTCAAAAACTAAACACAGTCGTTTGGTCAATTGTAGTTGGTACAGTCTTATATGGTATACTAAGATTGATTTTGAAAGGCAAGACTTTATTTAGTCTTATCAAACCACTTACGAAAAAAGTCAATCTATCCTTAATGGATGAAATAGGATATCGTTCAGTAATCATTGGTTTCCCATTATTTGCACTTGGCGGTATATTATTCGCGAGTATCTGGGCACAAATGGCTTGGAGTAGATATTGGGGCTGGGATCCTAAAGAAGTATGGGCGCTTATAACATTCTTATATTATGCGATATTCTTACATTTAAGATTAGGTAAAGGTTGGGAAGGCAGAAAATCAGCATGGTTAGCTGTTGGTGGACTTGCAATCATACTATTTAATGTTATTGCCGTTAACTTAATAGTAGCTGGTTTACATTCTTATGCTTAAAAAATGCTAGAAGGGAGTCAACGAAGCATGACAGATCGTATTTTAGTAGTAGATGATGAAGATAGAATTCGAAAATTAGTTAAAATGTATCTCGAAAGAGAAGGTTATGAGACTGATGAAGCGGATAATGGCCAAGATGCCTTAGATAAAGCTTTAAACGAAGATTATGACTGCATATTGTTAGACTTAATGTTACCTGAAATAGATGGAATCGAAGTATGTAAGAGAGTAAGAGAAACAAAATCAACACCTATTATTATGTTAACAGCTAAAGGTGAAGAAAATAATCGCGTTGAAGGATTTGAAATTGGGGCAGATGATTATATCGTCAAACCATTTTCACCTAGAGAAGTTGTCTTACGCGTAAAAGCATTACTAAGACGTACAACGAATCATTCAATGGTTAATCAAACAAATACAGCTAAAGATTTAATTGTATTTGAAAACTTAGTCATTGATAATGACGCACATCGCGTATTAGCAGATCAAAAAGAAGTAAATTTAACACCTAAAGAGTATGAATTATTATTATATTTAGCAAAATCACCTGATAAAGTATTTGATAGAGAACAACTGTTGAAAGAAGTTTGGCACTATGAATTTTATGGTGATTTAAGAACAGTTGATACGCATGTTAAAAGATTGCGTGAAAAGTTAAATAGAGTTTCTGAAGATGCTGCACAAATGATTCATACTGTATGGGGCGTCGGTTATAAATTTGAGGTTCCTGAATAATGAATCGATTAAATAGTGTTGTTGTAAAACTGTGGTTATCTATTATTTTAATAGTAACGACAGTTTTACTTTTATTAAGCGGATTTCTTATAACTTTTTTACAATCTAATAATACATCTACCACAGGTGAAAATTTATATAATAATGCAAGTAAAATAGAACGATTATTACTGAGTTCACACGAAAAAGAGTCAGCAATCGATTATGCAAGAGCACTTGTTGAAGACCCTGCTGGACTCATTATCGTTAAAAATAGTGAGGATTTGACAGCAAGATCTGAAGATCCGTTAAAAGAAGTCATGCTTAATGAGATCAGAACTAATCATGCATTCGATAAAGTCTTTAATGAAGATAAGCACGTATTAAAAGAAATCAATTTAACTTATAACGGTGAGAAACATCAATATATTTTATTAGGCTATCCTTCTCAAGCTTTTCCTGAAGATGATGCAGGTATCTTTTTATTCCAAGATATCAACTCCATTAAAGAAGCTCAAAACGTTGTTACATTGAGTATACTTGTTTCAGCCATTATATTATTAATCGTGAGTACGATCTTTGCCTTCTTTCTTTCAAACAGAATTACGAAACCTTTAATTCAATTGAAACATGCAGCCTTTAAAGTTGCTAAAGGTCATTATACTGAAAAAGTACCGATTTATACGCGTGATGAAATTGGCGAACTCGGTTTAGCATTTAATAAAATGAGTAAAGATATCCGTACAAACATAGATGATGTTAAATCAAAAAATAATATACAAGAAAAACTTATTAATTCGATGATCGATGGTGTGCTAGGTATTAATGATAAGAATGAAATCATTATTTCTAACTCCAAAGCAGATACATTCTTAAAAGAAGTAAGAGAATTTGATCATGTTGATATATCTACACAAAGAAACGACACATTTAAAGAAAAGAATACGCAGTTTTTCGAATACGAATTGGGCCATAAATATTATGTCGTAATATCTACGTATATCGATAGCATTCAAAATGATGGTTCATCAGGTATAGTTGTAATCATTCGTGATATGACCGATGAACATCATATGGATCAAATGAAAAAAGACTTTATCGCAAGTGTTTCACACGAATTAAGAACACCAATTTCTATGTTACAAGGTTATACTGAAGCAATTGTTGACGGTATTGTAACTGAGAAGAAAGACGTTGATGATTTCTTATATATTATTTTAGATGAATCTAAGAGATTAAGTAGATTGATTAATGAATTATTAGAAGTTGCCAAAATGGACGCTGAAGGCATTAAAGTTCATTTAGATGACTTTAATATTTCTACATTAATGAACAAAATTGATACTAAATTCTTACCACAAGCACGAGAAAATGGTTTGAATTTATCCGTTAAACATATTGGGAATCTTACAAATTGGTATGGTGATAGCGATCGTGTTGAGCAAATTTTAACGAATTTAATCGATAACGCGATTAGATACACACATCAAAATGATGCTATTAATGTTGTCTTTGATGATACGGATGAAGAAGACTTTGTTATAAACGTTCAAGATAGTGGCGTAGGTATTGCTAAAGAACATTTAGATCAAATATTTGATCGTTTTTATAAAGTTGATGCTTCTCGCACGAGAGGTAAACACGGAACAGGACTTGGTCTCTTTATCGTTCAAAAAATTATAGATGCACATCATGGTACGATTAAAGTCGATAGTAAAGAGGGTGAAGGCACTCAATTTACAATAACTTTACCAAAAGTTTAAATTGTTGAGTTATTTAGATGAAAATACCTGACCAATGTGCTAATATATATTTTGTAATTAAAACTAAATAAAAAAATTCATCTTCGGGGTTTGGTGAAATTCCATACCGGCAGTTAAAGCCCGCGACCCAATATATGTATGTATATTGGCTGACTTAGTGAAATTCTAAGGCCGACAGTTAAAGTCTGGATGGGAGAAGATGGAGGAAAAAATCTAGTCTTAACTAGGTTTATTTTGCGATAATTTTTCCTCCTATTCTTACGAGATGAATAGGAGGAGTTTATATGTCTAACGATAACAAAACAAAACGCTTACTCACTGTAAGTATGCTCATCGCAATCAGCTTTATTTTAATGTTTTTGAAATTTCCATTGCCATTTTTACCACCATATTTAACAATGGATTTCAGTGATATTCCTGTGCTTGTCGCAACATTTGCGTTCGGTCCAGTTTCAGGTATATTAGTCGCATTATTTAAAAACGTATTGAATTTCTTAATTGTGTCACACGAACCAATTGGAAATACGGCTAACTTTTTAGCGTCAATATGTCTCGTCATTCCAACTTATTATTTCTATCGCATGAAAAAATCAAAATTATTTATGGGATATGGATTAGCAGTTGGTACAATCTTAATGACAATTCTAATGAGTTTAATGAATTATTTTGTTCTATTACCTTTATACGGACAAATTATGAATCTTGCAGATATCGCAAATAATTTAAAATTAATCGTATCTGCCGGTATTATTCCATTTAATTTAATTAAAGGTATTGTCATTTCCGTCATATACATTTTAATATTTGATAAACTTAAGTCTATTATAAAATAAAGAAAGGCTAGGACCTCACGTCCTAGCCTTTCTCATATATATTATTCGAATTTAAGTGCATCTCCGTCGAATGATTCATCTGCTATTTTAATTGAATCTGTCGGACAACCTTCGAAAGCATCTTCCATATCTTCTAATAATTCTTCTGGGACAGCTTCGATTCCCTTATTGTCGTCTAGTATTACGTAGGCGATTCCCTCATCATCATAATCGTATATGTCAGGGGCAGCTGCTCCACATGCGCCACATGCTATACATGTATCCATATCTACTATTGTGTATTTAGCCAAAATTTTCGCCTCCTTTAAAAAACATGCTACACTTATTATACATACTTATTTTAGTGATAAGACTTAGAGATTTCAACATTTTTATGTTATTTGAGGTGACTTATTTGAAACAGATTATACTGAAAACCCTTTCCATGAAGCATGAAAACAAAACTGATAAAAGTATTTATAATATTTTAATAGGTAAAAAGACTCATCAAACATATTTTGATGCAACGATAGAACATTTAAAATTGTATTATGGCTGTTTGCCAAATTTGAAATTTGAACAATTCGAACAAATCATTAACGAATCAGTAGAACATATTAATGAACCAATTATAGGCGACTTTTTCTATAGTCAGGCTATTCAATCTGTTAATACAATCTTATTATTAACTCAGATGATTAGTCAAAAAAAGCATAACCATTTAACGTATCAACCGATCATTAATGATAAAGAGATACAATTTAAAGCTAAAGAAATTTACGTACACATTAAAGAAGTAGGCGAAGATCAATTTATAGAAGAAATATATCAGCTATTTGAAGATATAAATACATACTTTCAAACAATTTATATGCATTATTTATTAGCAGGTTTTCGTGAAACGCCTTATACAATTGAACAAATTTCAATGATTGAAGACATTGGTATACTGGATTTAAGGGAACAGTTAGTAGAAGAATATCAATTTATCCAAGTTGCGATACAAAATAAAGAACGTTATCCAATATTGTCTCAGATTAACTATCAACCATTGTTAAACCAACAAACGTTCACAACATTTGAATTATTAAAGCGCACTTATGATATGGATCAACTTGCAAACATTAAACGTGTTAAGACACATACCATTCATGATCATATTATTGAAATGTTTATTAAAGGTTATTTAAAGGATAAGAATTTATACGTAAGTGATGAACAATACGCTAGATTTGTAGAAGTTATTCAACAAACACCTAATCAAAATTTGAAATTTTATTATGAAGCGTTAAATGATTTTACGTATTTCGAAATCAAACTCATGTATGTTTGCTATGCAATGGAGGGATTAAATGCTACAACAAGAACTTAAAAAGTATTTTGGATATGATTATTTTAGAAGTGGGCAAGAGGAAACCGTCCAAAACATATTAGACGGCTATGATGTGTTGAGTATCCTTTCAACTGGAGCTGGGAAAAGTTTGTGTTACCAATTGCCAGCATATATAACTGGTGGCAGAGTGCTCATTATTTCTCCACTTATTTCTTTAATGGATGATCAAGTCGTTCAGATGAAATTAAATGGCGAGAAGAATGCTGTTGCAATCCATTCTGCTATTGATCCAAATGAACGGTCAGACATATTTAGAAATTTATCGAACTATCAATTTATATTTTGTAGCCCGGAATTCATATATGAAGAACATAATTTTAAACGCTTTAAATCTATTGGTTTTAAATATATTGTCTTAGATGAAGCACATTGTTTAAGTGAATGGGGCTTTGATTTTAGACCGCATTATGCACTGATTTCAAAAGTCACACAATACTTTAATCAAGCACAAGTTATTGCACTATCAGCTACTCTGACAAATAAAATGATGCAAGATATAGAAGTGATTACAAAGCGCCGATTTAAAATACATAAAGAAGGTCTCAATCGTTCAAATATTATGTATCATCATGTTAATTTTGATAGCGAAGAAGAAAAAGATCATTACCTATTAGACACCATAAAAGACTCAGGACCAACCATTATTTATGTGTCATCTAAGAAGAAATGTCATGAATTAGCTGAAACGATTTATAAAGAAGGCTTTTTAACAGGGATTTATCATGGAGATTTAAATTATCAAGAAAGAACAACTGTACAAACTCAGTTTATCAATAACGATATTAAAATCATTGTTGCCACAAGTGCATTTGGTATGGGGATTAATAAACAAGATGTAAGAACCGTTATTCATTATCATTTACCTACGTCACCTTCTAAATATGTTCAAGAAGTGGGACGTGCAGGACGTGATGGCGAACCATCCCAAGCAATTAGTTTATTTACAGCAAGTGATATTCATATTTTAAGCCATTTAGCTAATGAGCATGGAATTGATATAGATATGCTTAATTTATTTGAACAAGGGTATCAACTAAATGAGGAGATATCTAAAAATATCCTATATCTTCTTGAATTATATCCACTTAATCAATTAAAAGAGAAAATTCAAGCTGAGCAGAATCAAAAACAATATGCATTTAGTTTTATGAGAAATTATATTCAAATCGATACATGTAGACGTACGTATTTAATGAACTATTTTAATGAACATGTTACACAAGATAATCATTGTTGTGACAATTGTAAGAATGCAAATTTATTAAAATTACCAAATATAAAAGAAGTCAAATTCAAAACTTCTTATAAAAATAGATTAAATGCAATATTTTAATAGGATTGCTTTACTTGATAAGTTCAACAAGGATATAATAAAGTATAATTCAATATATACAAAAAGATAATGATGAGGTGAGTTTATTGTCTAAAGATAATTTTAAAGACGAATTCGAAAAAAGTCGTCAAAAGATAGAACGACCTGAAGACAAGACACAAGAAGTAGAAAACAACAACGAAGAGGTAAACGATAAAAGTCAGCCAAATCGAAAAGAAACAAACGACAAAAAAGAAGAAAAACAACAAAGTAAACAAGAACAACAATATCCACCAAGAGGCGCATTAAGAAGACAACGTAGAAAAGAAGAAGCTAACAAACAGAAAGCAAAAGAAGAACAACCTAAACAAGAAACACCTAAAGCTTCAGAAACACCAAATAACGAAGATAAGTCGTCTAAAAAGGCTGGAGCAATTGGTGCTGCAGGTGCAGTTGGTGCTGGAGCAGCAGGCGCAAGTGCTGCTAATGCCAATAAAAACACTCAAAATAATAAATCAAAACAAAAAAGATCTTTAACAGACAAACCTGAAACTAAGGATCAGCAACCTAAAGATCAAAATGATTATAAAAAAGCTGCAGGTGCTGCCGCTGCTACTGGTGCAGGCGCTAGTGCCGCAAATAATTCTGCAAATCAGAATAATGCTAAAGATCAAAACAAAAATGAGTCTCAAAAAGACAAGTCAAAAGGTAAAAAAGGTGCAGCAGCATCTGCCGCATCAAATAAAAACAACAAGCAAGAATCTAACAGCAAAGATAACAAAGAAAAGCAATCTAAAAACAAAAAAGGTGCAGCCGCAGCAGCGGGTGCCGGAGCTGTTGGCGCTGGTGCAGCAGGAGCTGTAGGAGGCGGTTCAGCCGGTGGAGGTACACCACCAAGTAATGGTAGTGGTGGACAAAACGGCGATGATGGCAACTCAAATAAATTCAAGAAAGCACTTGTTCCTATAATAGCTGCAATTCTTATACTTGGCGCACTTGCCTTATTCTTAGGTATGTACTTAAATGGTGCAAATAAAGATAACGGTAAAGAAATTGCTGAAAAAACAGAGCAAACAAATAGTGACGCTAAGAAAAAAGCTGATGAACAAGCTGAAAAAGATAGAGCTAAAAAAGAAGACGAAGATAAAGCAAATGACAAAGCTAAAGAATCAAATGAAGACTCTGACAAAAACAGTGATTCAAGCGACTCAAATAATTCTTCTGAAAATAGCTCAGACGAAAGTAATTCAGATTCAGACTCAAATGCAAATAGCAATGAAGATAGCCAAAGCAACCAAGATCAAAACAGTGACGATAGCGTAAATCAATATAGTGATAGCGCAAGTAATGAAGATGTACAAAATGCAGCTGATGATGCAGCTAACAACCAAACAAATCAAAATACACAAAGTAATCAAAACCAAAATCAGTCTCAAGAATCACATACTGTAACTGGTAAAGAAAACTTATACCGTATTGCGATTCAATATTATGGTAGTGGATCACCAGAAAATGTAGAAAAAATTAGACAAGCAAATGGTATTTCTGGCAATGAAATATCTCAAGGTCAGAATTTAGTAATACCATAGACATAAACAAAAGGGGATGGCTTTATGTATTTAACGAACATTATGATACCAAAGGAAAAATGTTATATCGCGAATCCGAAAGATACGATTCACTCAGCACTTGATAAATTAGAACATCATGGTATTGATGGGTTACCAGTTGTTGCTGATGGAAAGTATATTGGCATGATCACAAGATATAGTATTTTTAGACATTACTTCTTCAAAAAAGAAAATGTCTCAAGGGATGAATTTATTGAAAGTACTAAAATTGAAGAAATCTTAACGTTAGATTTACATTCATTAAATGCAAACCATGTAGTAGAAGAATCACTACTTAACTTGCAAGACTTTCCAATATTAGCAGTTGTAAATGACGATAAAGATTTTCTTGGTATCGTAACAAGATATGATGTAATGGAACAATTTAAATCAGCATTCGGTATGAAACAAAAAGGAATCCGTATTGCGATTACTTCTGTAGAAGCTGAAGGCAGAATTAAACGATTATCAAGTATCATTGCGAAATTCAAACTCAACACAATATCATTTGTAACATTTGATGAAACAGATAAAATGTATCGCAGAATGATCATCAAAGTTGAGAAAACAAACAACTTAGAAAAATTCATTAAGTATTTAGGAAAAAATGGATTCAAAGTACTTGATGTATCAGAAGAATAAATTAAGAAAGAACCTGAACACGAAATGTGTTCAGGTTCTTTTCATTTTAAGGGTGTTGAATATGGTGTTGTGGCAGCTGTTTTGAACACTTTCGGCCAAACTTGTTCATAACGTGGTTGTTAGTTACAAAACTACTGAGAATTGTAATTACTGGTCTCCTTATTTGCACTTCTCACCAAAACTGCTAATAACACCTAGCCACGCTACAATCCCAATCTTTTCATATATTCAGTTTCATTTTATTTTACTAATCTCGCATTATTGATATAATGATTGAGGATATTATAAGGAGTGAAAGTACATGCAAGAATATGAAAGCTTAATAATCGGTGGTGGCCCTTGTGGATTGAGTGCAGCAATCGAACAGAAGAGAAAAGGTATTAATGCTGTCGTGATTGAAAAAGGTAATGTTGTAGATGCTATTTATCATTATCCTACTCATCAAACATTCTTTTCTTCTAGTGATAAACTTGGTATTGGTGATGTACCATTTATCGTTGAAGATTTAAAACCTAAAAGAAATCAAGCACTCGTTTATTATAGAGAAGTCGTGAAACATCACCAACTTGATGTAAGAACTTTTGAAGAAGTGTTAGCTGTTAAAAAGGTTGATAATAGATTTTTAGTATCAACAACTAAACAAACGTATAAAGTGAGATTCTTAACAATTGCTACTGGTTACTACGGTCAACCAAACGAATTAGAAGTACAAGGTCAAGAGTTAAGTAAAGTGATGCATTATTTCAAAGAAGCACATCCATATTTTAATCAAGATGTTGTGATTATTGGCGGCAAAAATTCAGCTGTCGATGCAGCAATTGAATTAGAAAAAGCTGGCGCAAATGTAACAGTCTTATACCGTGGATCAGAATACTCTAAAAGTATTAAACCATGGATATTGCCTAACTTTGAATCATTAGCAAAACACGAAAAAATCACGATGCATTTTAACAGTGAAGTAGAACGTATCGATGAAGACACTCTTACATTTAATAAAGAAGGTAAGTCATATACAATTAAAAATGACTTTGTCTTTGCAATGATCGGTTATCACCCTGATTACAAATTCCTAGAATCTTGTGGTGTAGAAACAATTACAAATGAATTTGGAACTGCACCTTCATATAATAGAGATACAATGGAATCAAATGTTGAGAATTTATATATCGCTGGTGTTATAGCTGCTGGTAACGATGCTAACACGATATTTATCGAAAATGGTAAATTCCACGGCGGTACAATTGCACAAGATATTGAAAGAAAAAAGCAAACACCTTTAGAATCATAAAAACAACCATGTTATTGGACAATTAGCCAGTAACATGGTTATTTTTTATGCGAAATATTCAACTAAATCTTCTTTAGATAAATGATTACTTAAACCAACAAGTAGTTTAAGACGTGCTTTTTGTCCATTTAATCCGTTTGATAAAATAATGCCCATTTGTTGAAGTTGGTATCCGCCACCTTCATATGCGTAAATACCGCCTACAATGCCATTGAATGAACGCGAAACCATTACAACTGGAATATCAGCATCGAGCAAGTTCTGAATACCTTGTAATGCAGTAGGTGGCATGTTGCCTTGACCAAGGGCTTCTATAATTAGACCATCATATTGTTTTTCTACAAAGAAATCTAATAAATCACTTGATAGGTCCATGTGAGCTTTTACAATACCTATTTTGATATTTGGATTGATGTTTGGATATTTTTTATATGGAAAAGGTTGATGATGGAATATAACATGCGTCTTTGTAACACTGCCAATTGGTCCATAGTTTGGACTTTGGAAAGTACTCGTGTTTGACGTATGTGTTTTTGTTACATTTTTAGCTGTATGAATTTCATCATTGAATACAACCATTACCCCTTTATTTTGCGCATCATCTGTTGATGCTACTTTTAAAGCTGAAACATAATTGTATAAGCCATCCGAACCTATTTCATTTGAAGATCTCATGGCACCTGTTAAAATAATAGGTAACTTCGTATCTATTGTTAAATCTAATAAATACGCCGTTTCTTCTAAAGTATCTGTTCCATGAGTAATCACAAACGCATCATATTCATCTTTATCAATTGATTCTGTAATAATATCTTTCAATTGATTAATATATTGATTATTCATATGTGGGGAAGGTACTTGGAATGGATTTATTTCTGTAATATCACCTAGAGATTGTATAAATGCTTGATGTCTATGCATCGGATGTTCAGCATTTGTTTCTACTTTACCTGTATCTTTATCTTCAGACATACTAATTGTTCCACCAGTATGTATAACTAATATTCTCTTCATTTCTTTCCTCCTATTCATATGATTATAATTTATGATAAAATATATAAGATTAAAGAACAAGAGAGGGTATACAAATGAAAAAAATAAATATAGCAATAGATGGTCCAGCAGCAGCTGGTAAAAGTACAATCGCTAAACTTGTAGCGCAACATTTTAATATGATTTATGTGGATACAGGCGCTATGTATAGAGCGATTACACTTTATTATATTGAGCAAGGCTCAGAAGACTTTGACCATCTTGTTAAAGAAATTGACTTAAAAATCGTATTAGATAACGGGCAACGTGTTATTTTAAACGGTAAAGATGTTTCAGAAAGAATCAGAGAAAATGATGTAACCGAAAAAGTTTCATATGTGGCCTCTAAAGAACCTGTTAGAACATTTTTAGTAGAAGAACAACAAAGATTAGCAGATGAGAAAAATGTCGTAATGGATGGTAGAGATGTCGGTACAACAGTGTTACCGGATGCAGAATTAAAAGTATACATGATAGCATCAGTTGAAGAACGTGCTATTAGAAGATTTAAAGATAATGAATTACGTGGCATCGAATCTGATATCGAATCATTAAAGATTGATATTGAACGTCGTGACCAATATGATATGAATCGTGAAATCTCACCTTTAGTGAAAGCAGAAGATGCTATTAGTATCGATACGACTGGATTGTCAATTGAAGAAGTGACAAATAAGATAGTCGAACTTGCAAAAAGTAAAATGGTCTAAATAGTTCGAATTTCTTGACAATTTAGCCGCTTTATAAGAAGTTATTATTATGATATTTATTTAAAGGAGGCAATTTTGATGACGGAAGAATTCAACGAATCCATGATAAATGAAGTGCAAGAAGGTGACAAAGTTAAGGGTACTGTACAACAAGTAGAAGATAAACACGTAGTTGTGCATATAGTGGGTGGTAAATTTGATGGCATCATTCCAATTAGCCAACTGTCAACTCAACACATCGAAACAGCTAACGAAGTCGTCAATATTGGTGATGAAATCGAAGCATTCGTAACTAAAATCGAACAAAATGATGAAAGCGGACATTATATATTATCGAAACGTAAATTAGATGAAAATCTTTCATACGAAAAGTTACAAAAGATTTTAGAAGATGACGCAACAATCGAAGCTGAAGTAACTGAAGTAGTGAAAGGCGGTTTAGTTGTTGATGCTGGTATTAGAGGCTTTATTCCAGCTTCATTAATCTCTGTAAACTATATTGATGATTTCTCTGACTACTTAGGTAAAGTATTAACACTTAAAGTTGAAGAATTAGATCAAACAAATAACAGAGTCATTTTAAGTCACAAGAAAGTTGAACAAGAAGCATTAAGTTCTAAAAAAGAAGACTTACTCAATAATATTTCACAAGGTGATGTATTAGAAGGTACTGTCGCTAGAATTGCGAACTTTGGTGCATTCATTGACTTAGGTGGCGTAGATGGACTTGTACATGTATCTGAGTTATCTCATGATCATGTTAAATCACCTGACGAAGTTGTAAAAGTTGGCGATACGGTTAAAGTTAAAGTACGTGCTGTTGATAGAGAAGCAGAAAGAATTTCTTTATCAATTAAAGATACGTTACCAAGCCCATTTGAACAAATCGAGTCACAATTCACTGTTGGTGATATCGTACCAGGTAAAGTCGTGCGTTTAGCTCAATTCGGAGCATTTGTAGAAATCGCACCTGGCTTACAAGGTTTAGTTCATATTTCTCAAATCAGCCACGAACACATCGGTAATCCTGAAGAAGTATTAGAAAAAGGACAAGATGTACAAGTGAAAATTCTTGCTGTCGATAAAGATGAAGAAAGAATTTCTTTATCTATTAAAGATACAATTGAACAAGAAACTGATTTTGATGAATCATATTTAAACCAACAAGATACAGATGATGACAATCCTACTTTAGGAGATGTCTTCGGAGATAAATTAAAAGATTTTAAATTATAATATGTGTATATATAAGAGACTGGAACATAATGAAATGTTTCAGTCTTTTTTAGTTTTTTAATTCGATAGGCTAAATAGTCATCATATGTTAAAATAGAAAGGATTATGAAAGAGAGGAAGTAGGTTTATGACGAAACCCATTATAGCAATTGTAGGTAAACCAAATGTAGGGAAATCTACAATTTTTAATAGAATTATAGGCGAGAGGGTATCTATCGTTGAAGATACACCTGGTATAACAAGAGATAGAATATATTCAAGTGGAGAATGGTTAACACATGACTTCAACTTAATAGATACAGGCGGAATAGATTTAGGTGATGAACCTTTCCAACAACAAATAAGAGCACAAGCAGAAGTTGCAATTGATGAAGCGGATGTTATCATCTTTATGGTTAATGGACGTGAAGGTGTAACACAAGCTGATGAAATGGTCGCTAAAATATTATACAAATCAAATAAACCTGTCGTATTAGCAGTTAATAAAATTGATAATCCAGAAATGCGTAGTGAAATTTATGACTTTTATTCATTAGGATTTGGTGAGCCATTCCCAATCTCAGGTTCACATGGTCTAGGTTTAGGTGACTTATTAGATGAAGCGGCTAAACATTTCCCTGAAGATGACGAACCAGATTATGATGATGAAACAATTAGACTATCACTGATTGGTAGACCAAACGTGGGTAAATCAAGTTTAATCAACGCCATTCTTGGAGAAGAACGTGTTATCGTTTCACCAATTGCTGGTACAACAAGAGATGCGATTGATACAATATACACATATGATGATCAAGAATATGTATTAATTGATACTGCAGGTATGAGAAAGAAAGGTAAAGTATACGAAAGTACTGAAAAATATTCAGTATTACGTGCTTTAAAAGCCATCGAACGTTCTAATGTCGTACTTGTTGTGATTGATGCTGAAGAAGGCATTATTGAACAAGACAAAAAAGTTGCTGGATATGCGCATGAAGCCGGTAAAGCAATTGTTATTGTTGTTAACAAGTGGGATACCGTTGAAAAAGATTCGAAAACAATGAAGAAGTTTGAAGAAAAAGTTAGAGATAACTTCCAATTCTTAGACTATGCGCCAATTGCGTTCGTATCAGCATTAGAAAAATCACGCTTAAAAACATTATTCCCATTAATTACGATGGCAGATGAAAACCACCGTAAACGTGTACAAAGTTCTACACTTAATGAAGTTATTACAGATGCTGTAGCGATGAATCCAACGCCTACTGATAATGGTAGAAGATTAAACATTTTCTATGCAACACAAGTAGCGATTCAACCGCCAACATTCGTAATATTTGTTAATGATGTTGAATTAATGCATTTCTCTTACAAACGTTTCTTAGAAAATCGTATAAGAGATGCGTTCGGTTATGAAGGTACACCAGTTCATTTAATCTCAAGAAAAAGAAACTAATATTAAAGGATTGATAACTATGACAAATATAACTGTATTTGGTACAGGTAGTTGGGGAACTGCTTTAGCAAACGTATTAGCAGACAACCAACATAATGTATTAATGTGGGGTAAAACTGAAACAACTATTAACGAAATCAACAAAGAACATAAGAATACAAAATATTTAAAAGAAAATATTTTAAATGAAAATATTAAAGCAACAACTGATTTAAAGGATGCTGTTCATCATGCGTCTATCTTTATTATTGCTGTTCCGACAAAAGCCATTCGCGAAGTATGTGAAAATATTAATGAAATCGCTTATGGTAAAAAAGTATTCATCCATGTGTCTAAAGGTATCGAACCTGGCACTTTCAAACGTATTTCTGAAATGATTGATGAATCAATCGATAGCAAAATCAATGGCGGTATCGCTGTATTATCAGGACCAAGTCATGCAGAAGAAGTTGCGATAAAACATCCAACAACAGTTTCAGTATCATCTGAAAACGAAGAAGTTGCTCGTTTAGCTCAAGATTTATTTATGACGGATTATTTCCGTGTATATACGAACAATGATCTTGTCGGTATTGAAATAGGTGGCGCGTTAAAAAATATCATTGCACTTGCTGCAGGTATTACTGACGGAATTGGATATGGTGACAATGCGAAAGCAGCACTTATGACGAGAGGTTTAGCTGAAATTACACGTTTAGGTGTTAAAATGGGTGCTGATCCTATGACATTCCTAGGTCTTGGTGGTATCGGTGACTTAATCGTTACTTGTACATCTGTACATTCACGAAACTGGAAATGCGGAAATATGCTTGGTAAAGGGGCTACATTAGACGAAGCATTAGAAGAAATGAATATGGTCGTTGAAGGCGTAAGAACAACAGAAGCTGCTTACAACTTAGCAAAAGAATATGATGTTGAAATGCCAATAACTTCAGGTTTGTATAAAGTGTTATTCGAAGATTATCCAGTTTCTGAAGGTGTTAAAGATCTTATGGAACGTGACAAAAAGTCAGAGAATATTTAAGCAAGAGGGGTATTTAAATGTTTGATATATCAAGAATGGATTTAATGTGGGTGTCATTTTATTCTATTGGTTTTATGATTTTGGCAATTATACTCGTATATTTATCAAGATTTAAATTAAAAAATAAAATCATCAGTAGTATAACAATGTTTTTAGCAGTCATTTCTCTTATTATTGCTGGTATCTTTATGATTGTTGTATTAGGTGGATCGAGCCATGCATAATTACAAAAAAATATCGATCTTATTAATATTGAGTACTTTAATTTTGTCAGCATGCGCTTTTCCTAATAAAGAGAAAACAGAAAACCAAGTGCCAGCGAAAGACCAATTAAGTATGGTTCAAACAGCGGTAGATGAATACAAAAAGGCAAGTGGTGGATTATTACCTATCAAAGATAGAGATGATAGTTATTCATTATACTTAAAACACCCAGTTGACTTTAATAAATTAAAACCAAAGTTCTTATCACAATTACCAGGTAATTCATTTGAGAACGGCGGTATTTATCAATATGTAATCATGGATGTCGACAAAGACCCTAAAGTGCATTTAATCGATTTAAGAACGTCAGAAGTCTTAAAAGATATTCGAATTCGAATAGATGCATCAGGTAAACCATTACAATTAGGTAAAAAAGTTGCACCTAATGTATATGAAATTGAATACAAAAAATATGGTTTCAAGAAACAACCAACTGTACCAAGTCCATATAGTAATGAGCGATTACCTGTTTATATGAACGGCGGAAATGATTTTGTTATTGATTATAGATTAGATTTAGCAAAAGCAATTAAAAAAGAAAAATCACTTCCTAAACCAGGTGAAGATATTCGATATTTATTATACAAAGATTCGCCGATATTACCGGCTTATTCGCCTGAATTTACAATAAATAGTAAAAATGAGCCTGTTTTTAAATCAAAAGTGAAAAAATATTAATAAAAATATAGAAATTATGCATTTATAGCTTGTAAATCGTTGCAGTGGCACAGGTTGTTGTGTTAAAGTCTTATCATAATGGTATTTATACATATCATTAGATAACCTTTTGGGAGGTGAAATTGAAATGAACAAAACAGAATTAATCAACTCAGTAAGTGAAAAAGCTAATTTAACTAAAAAAGAAGCTGGTCTTGCTGTAGATGCAGTGTTCGAATCAATTCAAAAATCTTTATCTGACGGTGAAAAAGTACAATTAATTGGTTTCGGTAACTTTGAAGTACGCGAAAGAGCTGCTCGTAAAGGACGTAACCCACAAACTGGTAAAGAAATTGATATCCCTGCAAGCAAAGTTCCAGCTTTTAAAGCAGGTAAAGCATTAAAAGATGCAGTTAAATAATTGATTGTATCAAAGCCCTTTTTAAGGGCTTTTTTTATTTGTCTTATTTCTTTATATGAAATGAATATATGCATTTTCAATTCATTTAACTTAGTGTTAAGATATATAGGTGATATTGTTGAGGTGATAAGATGGATAAAATTGAAAAAATTTATAAAAAAGATATTTCTAATTTGTTAAAAGGTGTAGAGAATAGTAATGTACCTGTAGTTAATCCAATCATAGCTGACGTACTAGATGAAATGAACATCGATACTAATGCTAAGTTAGCTACATTATCTATTGATGCCTCAATGCGCTTTTTAAATAGAATAGGCGAGCCAAATGTTTCTAATCAAGATATCTTAATAGGTGATCTTGTTAGTGCATATTTTTATAAATGTGCTACATTAAATAAAGACCTCGTATTTTTAGATATTATGACTCAAGCAATTAGTAAACAAAATGAATTAAAACAAACGTTGGCTCATGATAAAATAAATCAAGATACAGCTATTATAAAAGAAATAGAATCAATCTTTATTACAACAGTGATTGATTACTACAAAATTAATATGGATAAAGAAACTTTGAAAGATCAAATTTATGCATATTATTATTAATGAATAACTACATTTTTAAACTTAAAGGAATGAATAACTAGTGGATAATAAATCGAAATCAGAACACGTACATGAAGTTTTCCAAAATATATCAGGTAAATATGATACATTAAATAATATCATCAGCTTCGAGCAACATAAAAGATGGCGTAAATATACAATGAAACAAATGGATGTTAAACCAGGTTCAAAAGCTTTAGATGTTTGCTGCGGAACTGCAGATTGGACAATTCAATTAAGTCACGCTGTGGGACCATATGGTGAAGTAGTTGGTATCGACTTTAGTGAGAATATGTTAGAAGTCGGTAAGAAAAAAACAGATAACATGGCAAATATACATTTAATTCATGGTGATGCTATGAACTTACCATTCGAAGATAATGAATTTGATTATGTAACAATCGGATTCGGCTTACGAAACGTACCCGATTATAAACATGTCTTAAGCGAACTTAAAAGAGTCGTTAAACCAGGCGGCATGGTTGTATGTCTAGAAACAAGTCAGCCAACAATGCCAGTATTCAAACAATTATATAGATTTTATTTCAAAAATATCATGCCACTATTCGGTAAAATTTTTGCGAAATCTTTAAAAGAATACAACTGGTTACAAGAATCTGCTGGAAACTTCCCTGGCAAAAAAGAATTAGCAGAAATGTTTGCTGATGTAGGATACGAAAGAATTAAAGTGAAAAGCTTCACTGGCGGCGTTTCAGCAATGCATTTAGCTTACAAACCTAAATAACAAGGTGATTACATGTATGACAAAACTAAAATTCATATAAATAAAGAAGTAAAAGAAATAGAAAAACAATTGAATAGTTATATAAATAGTGACCAAAACACTATAAACGAAGCTTGCCAATATTTATTAACTTCTGGTGGTAAACGTATACGACCATTATTCACTTTAATTGCAAGTCAATTTGGCGAGCATTATTCAAGAGATGTAATCACTGTAGCAACTACATTAGAACTTATACATATGGCCAGTTTAGTTCATGATGATGTCATTGATAAAAGTGACAAAAGAAGAGGTAAACCAACTATAGCAAAGAAGTGGGATGTGCAAACTGCAGTTATTACGGGTAACTATTTATTATCTCAATCTTTAAATGCAGTTAGCCAAATAGAACATCCAAAGCTTCATGAACAATTAGCAAATGGTATTATCGAAGTATGTCGTGGAGAACTATTCCAATTCGAAGATCAATTCGTATCAAATCAATCGATAACAAATTATCTACGTAGAATTAAACGTAAGACCGCATTGCTTATTTCACTATCTACAGAATTAGGTGCGTACGCGGCACGTGCAGATGATGAAACTGTGAAGAAGTTAACTAAAATTGGATATTACATTGGTATGAGTTATCAAATAGTAGATGACATTTTAGATTTCACAAGTACTGAAAAGAAACTCGGTAAACCAGTTGGATCTGATTTAAGAAACGGACATTTAACTTTACCAGTCTTATTAAGAATGAAAAATTCTAAAGATTTTAAAGCAAGCATCAATGAACTACAACCAGATAGTCCTTCAGAAGTATTTGACGGATTAGTTCAAGAAATTATTACATCACCAGAATTACAAAAATCTAAAGAAGTAAGCAATCATTATTTACAAAAAGCAGAAAATTTAATTGATACATTAAATAATGAATCAGGTAAAAAAATGCTCTTGGAAATAATTGTGAAAATAAGAGATAGAAACCACTAGAAAGCGCTTGCAAGTATGCGTAGTCAATGATAAACTTATCTTGGATTTACATAAAACAAAGGTAGGGATTACGCAATGGAAAGAACTTTTTTAATGATTAAACCTGATGCAGTACAAAGAAACTTAATCGGTGAAGTTGTTTCACGATTAGAAAGAAAAGGCTTAAAATTAGTTGCAGCTAAATTATTCCAAGCTAATGAAGAATTAGCTAAAGAACATTATGCTGAACATGTTGAGAAACCTTTCTTCAACGATTTAGTAAGCTTTATTACATCAGGACCAGTATTTGCAATGGTAGTAGAAGGTAAGAATGTAGTAGAAGTAACAAGAACACTTGTTGGTGAAACAAACCCTACTAAAGCAGCGCCAGGTACGATAAGAGGGGATTATGGTATCGATTTAGGCAGAAACATTATTCATGGATCAGATTCAAACGAATCAGCAGAACGTGAAATTGGTCTCTGGTTTGATCAATCAGAACTAAATGATTATAAATTAAACAATGAAAATTGGGTTTACGAAAAATAAATACAATAGAGAAGTAGTTCAACGATAATTTGTTGAACTACTTTTTTGTTAAGAGGCGGAAGTGGGTATTTTCGGGGGGTTACACGAGTATTCGGGGGTATTCTCAGGTCGTTACGAACACTTTCGCCCAAACTTGTTCGTAACGAGGGTCTTGTGAACACTTCTGGTCAAACTTGTTCATAACGGGGGGCTTGTAAACACTTCTGGCCAAACTTGTTCGTAATGAGGGCGTTAATTACAAAACTCGGCTGAAGTGTTACTATGGACCGCCTTAGTTACAAAACTCGGCCGAAGTGTTACTATGGACTGCCTTAATTACAAAAGTCAGCGAAATTGTTACTATGGATAGCTTTAGTTACAATACTACCGAGAATTGTAATTACTGGTCTCCTTATTTGCACTTCTTGCCAAACTTGCAAATAACGACCTCAGTATTTGCACTTCTCACCAAAACTGCTAATAACAACATATAATTCACACTTATTTAAAATCAAAAAAATCTAAAACTTTGTTAAACTATTCGTCTGTTTTTGTTAATTTAACGCGCTAAATATGATATGATTAATTTTATATTTAATTAACAGTAGGGAGAGATAATATGCGTTACTTAACATCTGGTGAATCACATGGACCACAACTAACTGTCATTATAGAAGGTGTACCAGCAAACTTGAAAATTGACGTAAACGAGATTAATGAAGAAATGTTTAAACGTCAAGGTGGATATGGACGCGGTCGTCGTATGCAAATTGAAAAAGATTCTGTAGAAATCGTTTCAGGTGTGAGACATGGTTATACATTAGGTAGCCCTATTACACTCATCGTTAAGAATGATGATTTTAAACATTGGAGAAAAATTATGGGTGCAGACCCATTAACTGAAGAAGAATTAGAAAATATGAAACGAGTTATCACTAAACCTAGACCTGGCCATGCCGATCTTGTTGGTGGTATGAAATATAATCATAGAGATTTAAGAAATGTACTTGAACGTTCGTCTGCTCGTGAAACAGCTGCAAGAGTTGCTGTTGGTGCAGTTTCTAAAATTTTATTAAAAGCTTTAGACATTGAAATTTATTCAAGAGTTATTGAAATCGGTGGCGTTAAAGACGATTATGAATACACGCTTGAAGAAGTCAAACAAAATATTGACCATAATGACGTACGTTGTATAAATGATGACGTTGCTGAAAAAATGAGAAATCGTATTGATGAAGCTAAAAAAGATGGTGATTCAATCGGTGGTATCGTTGAAGTAGTCGTTGAAAATATGCCTGCTGGAATTGGAAGTTATGTTCATTATGACCGTAAACTTGATGGTCGTTTAGCACAAGCAGTCGTAAGTATTAACGCATTTAAAGGTGTTAGTTTCGGTGAAGGCTTTAAAGCTGCTGAAAAACCAGGTAGTGAAATACAAGACGAGATTGCTTACGATAGCGAAATCGGCTACCATCGTTTATCAAATCACTTAGGTGGTCTTGAAGGCGGTATGTCAAATGGAATGCCAATCGTCATCAATGGTGTTATGAAACCAATACCAACATTATATAAACCATTAAACTCTGTAGATATCGATTCTAAAGATAGCTTTAAAGCGACAATTGAAAGATCAGATAGTTGTGCTGTTCCTGCTGCAAGTGTTGTTTGTGAAAATGTTATCGCATTTGAAGTTGCAAAAGCTTTAACTGAAGAATACCAATCTAATCACATTGACCAATTACAAGAAGCTATTAAGAATCATCGTAATTGGAACTTAAACTTCTAGGTGATGAAATGATTTTTGAAACAGCATATACTAACAACAACTATCCGATAATATTAAAGCAGAACGCACTAGCTGAACTTAATCAATATCTTAAAGCAGATGAACAAAATATTGTGTTAATTGACCAAGATGTTTATAGATATCATAAAGACTATATTAAGTCACATCTTCAAGACCAAGATATTAAATTTTTAACGGTTATGAGTGGTGAAGCTTGTAAGCAAATGTCATATTTTGAATCGCTCAGCGAAAAGCTCTTATCAATGAATATCACAAGACAATCTCAACTCATCGCTATCGGTGGTGGCGCAACTGGAGACTTTGTTGGTTTTCTAGCTGCAACTTTGTTACGTGGCATTGATTTTATACAAGTTCCTACAACACTTTTGGCACACGATTCAGCAATCGGTGGAAAAGTGGGCATTAATGCATCGGTCGGTAAAAATTTAATCGGTGCATTTCATAGACCACGCGCTGTTATATATGATATAAATTTCCTAGAAACATTGCCACATATTGAAATACGTAGTGGTTATGGTGAAATATTTAAACATGCCATTTTAAATAGTGAAGCCGACACACTTCATTTAATGGATGTTTATCCTTCAATTAAAGAATTAGCGCAATTGAAAAATATAGAAGATTATTTAAAAATGGGCATTGAAACTAAATTGAAAATTGTGATTGAAGATGAATTTGAAGGTGGCGTACGTAAACATTTAAATTTAGGACACACTTTTGGACACGGACTTGAATACTTAACAAAAATTGCTCACGGTGAAGCTGTGATGATCGGTATTCTTTTCCAGAAAGTGATAAATAAAAATAGAAATATGTACGATAGCACTTCAAGTGTGCATCTGTTCATTAATTATTTAAAAGAATTAGGTTACCCTTTAAATGTCTTAAATCATGCTGATATTGAACAAATTTTTGAATATATGAAAAAAGACAAAAAGAATATTGGACAAACGATTCAAATGGTTTTACAAAATGGTGAAGCTTCATTTACAATTGAATCCGTTTCTAAAGAAGAAGTATTAGATGCATTTAAAGAACTTAAATCTCTAATAAATGAATAGAAGGAGTCCTTTAACATGGAAGATGTATATAAAGTAATTGACGATATTCACATGAAGAATATCGAACATTTAGATGAGAAAGTAAACAGAGTTCTACAATCTGACGATCACGACGCTTTATTTATGTTAGGCGAAACATTATATAAATACGGTATTGTCGATCAAGGCGTTAAAATATTCGAAGAACTTTATTTACTTTATCCTGATGAAAATGAATTGCTTGTTTATTATATAGAAGGGCTAATTGACCAAAACGACTTAGATAAAGCGCATGAAGTATTGTATAACAGCCCACATTCTACAGAGAAATTAATGCTTGAGGCTGATTTATACCAACAACAAGGCTTATTCGAAGTTGGAATAGAGAAATTAATTGAAGCAAAAGAAATGGAACCAGATGATATTGTGATTACATTCGCTTTAGCTGAAATGTACTATTACGATGGTCAATATTTAAAAGCGATTTCTAACTATGAAACAATCACGCAAACTGGTGAAGATATTATTAATGGTATTTCGATTTATGCACGAATGGCAGACGCAAGTTTACAAAGTGGTGCATACGAAGAAGCAATCAAATATTATGAAAATGTATCAGAAATGGATATGACAGCTGAAGATTATTTCAAACAAGCAATTAGTTACCAAAAAAATGACTTAACAAGAGAAGCAATTAAGCAACTTGAAAAGTTATTACAAAAAGACCCAGACTTTATGCAAGCTTACCATTACTTATTGCAAATTTATGAATCAGAAAAAGATTATGAAAAAGCAATAGAAATCGGTAAAGAAGGGCTACGCTTAAACGCATATTATAAAGAACTTATGACAGATACTGCTAGACTAATGTTAACAACTAACGATGAGCATGGTGCAATTCTGTTACAAGATGCATTAACAGTTGATCCTTCTTATACTGAAGCTGCCATTATACTTGCTGATTATTATCGAGAAAAAGATAACATAACAGGTCTTATTAATTTATTAACGTATGTTGATCATGAAGATATAGACCCAGTAGTAGCTTGGCACGTTGCATATGCATTCGGTGAAGAAGAAAGAGATAAAGAAGCTCAACACTTCTATGAATTAGCATATCCAGATTTAACACAAAATATTGATTTCTTAAACGACTATTACCATTACTTAATTGAAATCGGTCATGTCGATAACGCTAAAAATATATTAGAATCTGTTCGCAAACTTGATCCTGAAAATCCATATTGGGACCAAGAATACGAAAGATTATTATAAGTAGGGTTAATTATGAATCATACATGGTTAAACTATGAAAAACAGCGATTTATTGAATATATTCTATATCAATACGATTTTAAAATTGCTGAAAGTGTATGGATATTAAATTTATTAAAAAGCAGCCCTAAATATTTATCTAACATTTCATTCGTCAATGAATTTTCAGATGAACGCATATTGTCCATAAGTACCGAGCAATCTAAACAACTGCCTTTACTTTATTGTAAAGATCGCTTCTGTATAGAAGATGGTCGACAAATCTTCCACGATATTCGACTAGATAATACACATTTAAATGTACTTTTATATTTGAACAAAAATGATGATCGACTAAATAAGTTACTGTTGTTGCAAATGCTTGTTGATTATTATGGAGATGATAAAGATATTCGTGCTTTAAATAATAACAATACACATGGACTAGGACATTGGCGTAAACTCATCAGTAATGAAATAGATAAATCTTTAGATAATAACGATCAAGACATGTTTATAGAAATGTCTAAAATATTACAATTCATTAATGAGTTGGAGGAACATCGATAATGTTATTTAATCATGTTGACTTAAAAGAATTAAAAAACAACTTAGAATATATCGATACAGCCATCATACCTGTATCTAATATTGATATGAATCATCAATTATTAACATCATGCGATCAAAATGAAACAGTTCAACTTGTTGGCATGTTAGCAGAAAAACAATTTAAAGGTAGATTACTACTTACACCAACATTTTTCACAAGTGGTAATCAATACGATCACGTCGTATCTTTTATACAAAGTTTAAAAGAGTATGGCTTGAACAATATAATTATTTTAAGCAGTGATCAAGTAGAACTGAACGTTGATCACGAATTGTATAAAGTAAACACGATTCCAATGGGTGACTTAGACGATGATATGAAACGCACACTCATCGAAGACGAAGTCAAACAATTTATGAAGTTTATCATAAGAACATGGAATAAATAGTAGGTAGATGCACGATAGATTATAGTGTATTATCCCTATAGAGTAAGTATTTAAAAACTAAAACTCTATAGGGATATTTTTATACATAAAGCTAGACTACCTGTCGAACTTAAACAAGGCAAATTCAATAACTTTAAAAAACTTATTCAGATATAGTGTCTTAATATATTATTTTACATCATGCTACTTTAAAAAATTGGGTGGTAAAGTATACTGAAGGAAAGTAAAATAAATCTTATTTTCCATATCTAGAGGTAGACACTATGAATACTAGAAAAACAACATTTGAAGAGAGAATTGAAATAGCTAAATATTGTATTGAAAATAATAGAGACTTTAATAAGACAGCTGAAAAGTACCAAGTTAACTATTCACAAGTCTATAATTGGATAAAAAAATATGAAAAACATGGTGATATTGGTTTAGTAGATGGTAGAGGTAAAGGAAAACCAGTTGAAGCTTTAACTAGAGAAGAAGAACTTGAATTAAAAATAAAAGCACTTGAACAAAGAAATAAATTTCTCCAAATGGAGAATGAGGTATTAAAAAAGCAGGAAGAAATAGAGAGGCAGTTGATGAATCGAAAGTAAGACAAATAGTAGAATATCAGACAATTGAATCATTAAAAGATAAATATTCAACGAATCAAATGTGTACCATTCTTGGAATATCAAGGGCAAGTTATTATAAATGGAAAAACAGAGAAGAATCACAATCCGAGAGATTCAATAATGAATTAAAAGATGAGATATTCAGAATTTACCATGAACATGATGGCAAATATGGATCTAGAAGAATACATAAGTATTTGAGGGCACATACTAAATTCCAGGTTAATCATAAGCGTGTCTATAGAATCATGAAAAAATATGGATTAATTGCCTCAAACAATTTATGAAGTTTATCATTAGAACATGGAATAAATAGTTGGTAGATGCACGATATCTTTGAGTCTTCGTGCGATAATAACCAACTTCTAGATAACTTCACATCATAATATCCGTAACAAATCTTAACTAAATAAGATTTGTTACGTTTTTTTTATTTCCAAAATACAATTGTCCTTTCTATGTGGAAAATAGGCTTATTTTCACAGTTTTTCATCAATATTTTCGCCTTTATAATAAAGCCTTTTCATTTTTTTAAAAATTCCTAGATAAAAGGTTAATAAATAAACATTTAAATTGTGACAAAGCGTTGACCGTCTTGAAATAATAGGCTAAAATTAAGTTGTCCTAGTTATAAAAGAACGATTAATAGAGGGGGGAATCTAAATGAGCCAACGTGTCACACGACGCCAATTTTTAAACTATTCATTGATGGGTGTTGGGTCATTTATGGCTGCTGGTATGATTTTACCTATGGGTAGATTTGCGCTTGATCCTGTATTCAAAGCTGATGCACAAGGCGATATGATTGCTACAGGCGTAAAGGAGTCAGAACTTGGTAAAGAGCCTATTAAAGTGGACTTTAAATTCGAGCAAGAAGATGCTTGGTACACAAGTGAAGTTACAGAATTTGCTTGGGTGTACAAAGATGGAAATGAAATCGTAGCATTATCACCGGTCTGTAAACATTTAGGATGTACAGTACAGTGGAATGGCGATAAATCAAATCCAAATCAATTCTTTTGTCCATGTCATAACGGTCGTTATGAAAAGAACGGTAAGAATATTCCAGGTACGCCGCCATTAGCACCACTTGATCAATACGAAGTAAAAGTTAAAGGTGGCATTATTCAAATCGGTAAAAAGCACGAGAACGAATTAGCTAAATAAGGAGGGATTAACAATGATAGATAAAATCTATGATTGGGTCGATGACAGACTTGATATTACACCAATTTGGCGAGATATTGCTGATCATGAGGTGCCAGAGCATGTTAACCCTGCTTATCACTTTTCAGCTTTCGTTTATTGTTTTGGTGGTCTAACGTTTTTCATTACAGTAATACAAGTTTTATCAGGTATGTTTTTAACGATGTACTATGTTCCAGATATCGTTAATGCATGGAAATCAGTTTACTATCTACAACACGATGTAGCTGCTGGTGTTATCGTACGTGGTATGCACCATTGGGGAGCAAGTTTAGTAGTAGTAATGATGTTTTTACATACACTTCGTGTATTCTTTACAGGATCTTATAAACAACCTAGAGAATTAAACTGGGTTGTCGGTGTATTAATATTCTTCGTAATGCTTGGATTAAGTTTTACTGGTTATTTATTACCATGGGATATGAAAGCACTATTCGCAACAAAAGTAGGTTTACAAATTGCAGAATCTGTTCCTATCATTGGGCCGTGGGTTAAGACATTACTAGCAGGGGATGCAGAGATAGTTGGTGCACAAACTCTAACTCGTTTCTTTGCGATACATGTATTCTTCCTACCAGCTGCACTATTCGCGTTATTAGCAGCACACTTTATAATGATCAGAAAACAAGGTATTTCAGGTCCACTATAAAATTAACGTGAATAAATGAAAAAGGAGGTCATGCGACATGCATCGCGGTAAAGGGATGAAGTTTGTTGGTGATTCAAGAATAAAGTCATACGACAAACCGAAATTAAATCGAGATTATTCAGAATTTCCAGGTCGTACAGAAAGTTTCTGGCCTGACTTTCTACTAAAAGAATGGATGACTGGTGCGGTATTCTTAATCGCGTACTTATGTTTAACAGTTGCTCATCCATCGCCACTTGAACGTGTGGCAGATCCATCTGATACTGGTTATACACCATTACCAGACTGGTATTTCTTATTCTTATATCAAATACTTAAATATTCATTCGCATCTGGTCCTTATAACACATTCGGAGCAATTATCTTACCAGGTATCGCATTCGGTGCTTTATTATTAGCACCTTGGTTAGATAGAGGCCCTGAACGTAAATGGACAAAGAGACCATTTGCTTCTGGATTTATGTTAATCGCAATTGCAATCTTATTCTATACAACATGGGAATCAAGTTATTACCATGATTGGAAGCAACAAGCTAAACAAGGTGAAATCGTCTTCTCTAACTTAGACAAGTCAGACCCAGTTTATACTGACATCATCAAGTCAAACTGTACAAGTTGTCACGGTGGTGAGTTAACAGGTGGACAAGGTCCAAACTTAGTTGAATCGAAACTACCTAAAGATGGCGTTAAAGGATTCGTAGAAAATGGTGCAGGTAAAATGCCTAGCTTCAAAGACACACTTTCTAAAGATGAAATTGACAAAGTTGCTAAATACGTTGCAGATTTACATGAAACAGATGCAAGCGGTAAAGAATTGAAAAAATAATTAAATTTGAGCCTGGGGCATATGCGTGCCCTGGGCTCTTTTCAAAGGAGTAATAAAATGGAATTTTGGAGATATGTAATGGGGCAGAAATCTATTCTCATTACGCTATTTATTGCAAATCTTCTCGGCACCATTTATGGATACATATGGTATGGTAGTCAATTACTTGATAGCAAATGGTACTTTTGGCCATTTATACCCGACAGTCCAACAGCAACATTATTCTTAGTGATTGCGATAGCTGCAATCATTTTCAATAAGCATTTAGGTTTGTTTGAATGTTTAGCATTTATTACATTAATTAAATATGGTGTATGGGCGGTTGTTATGAATATATTTGTAATGATTCATTATGATCAACTTGTTCCAATGGCAATTATGCTGATGACTTCACACGGCATTATGGCTATTCAAGCATTGATGTTTTATCCTTTATTCAATATTAAAAAGTGGCACATTGTCGTAACTATGATTTGGGTATTTCACAATGATGTTATTGATTATGTGTATCATCAATATCCTGTTTATAGTATGTTAAGTCAGTATGAGTCACATATAGGATACTTTGCTTTTTGGCTAAGTGTTATCGCTTTTCTGTTATTACTATATTTCCAAAAAAACATCGAATTACGTTCAAAATATTTGACGTAAGAGCCGTCACTCCGTAATATAATAAATAACAGGGATAAAAAGGAGGAAGTTATTTGTTTTCATATATCATATATTTTATTATCATTATGATTGTCCCTATGTACTTCCAATTTAGAGTAAAATCAACATACAATAAATACTCAAGAGTACGTTCAACAAGTGGGAAGACGGGTAAACAAGTTGCAGAAGAAATTTTAGCTGCAAATGGAATTCATGATGTAGAAGTGTTACAAGGTGAAGGATTCTTATCAGATCATTTTGATCCAACTAAGAAACGTGTTGTATTATCACCGGCAAACTATCAACAACCAAGTGTTGCGGGTACAGCAATTGCAGCACATGAAGTAGGACATGCTATTCAACATGCTCAAGGATATGGATTCCTTAAATTTAGATCAGCGCTTTTACCGCTTGCTAATTTAGGAAGTTCGTTATCATACATTATCATTTTAGCTGGTATCGTATTAACAGCAATGAGTAGTACATTCGGTACAACATTATTATGGGTTGGTATCGTATTTATGTCATTCGCTGTATTATTCTCAATCATCACATTACCAGTTGAATTCGATGCAAGTAAACGGGCAATGCGACAAATTGAAAAATTAAATATCGTTAACCAACAAGAATATAGACATGCTAAAAAAGTATTATCTGCAGCTGCTATGACATACGTTGCAGCAACAGCTGTAGCGGTAGCTGAATTAGCAAGATTTATTCTAATGGCACGTAATAATTAATGAAATCATTTTAATACCAATAAAGTCTTTTGACTTTGTTGGTATTTTTTATTTTTAAATATTTATGAGGTTTGTAGATATAAGCTTATTACGTTGTCATTATGCATGATTATCATATATAATTTTATTATGTGAGTTCTTTTATATAGAGATATAAAAGATATGTAGGGAGGAAATTTTATGGACATGAAAGAGATGCAACATGAAGTTGATCAATATATTTCTCAGTTTAAAGCAGGTTATTTTTCGCCCTTAGCAAATTTAGCGAGATTAACAGAAGAAGTTGGAGAACTAGCTAGAGAAATTAATCATAGTCATGGTGAAAAGAAAAAGAAACCAACAGAAGAAGACAATACAATTGAAGCTGAATTAGGCGATAATTTATTCGTCTTAATTTGTTTAGCAAATTCTTTAGACATAGATTTAAATAAAAGTTTCCAAGATACAATGAATAAATTCAATGTAAGAGATAAAGATAGATTTGAACGTAAATAAGTCATAATGGAGGATTAATATGAAAATCGGTATAACTTGTTATCCATCAATGGGGGGCTCAGGTATCGTTGCAACTGAGCTTGGTTTGGAGATGGCGAAAAGAGGGCATGAAATTCACTTTATAACTTCTAATATGCCTTTTAGAATGAGAGAGCCTGTTCCAAACGTAACATTTCATCAAGTTGACGTAAATCAATATTCTGTATTCCAATATCCACCATATGATATTACATTAAGTGCTAAAATTGCAGACGTCATTAACGATTACGACTTAGATATATTACATATGCACTACGCGGTACCGCATGCAATTTGTGGTATTTTAGCGCGTCAAATATCCGGAAAAGATGTCAAAATCATGACGACTTTGCATGGAACAGATATTACAGTATTAGGTTATGATACATCATTACAAAGTGCCATTCGATTCGGAATTGAAAAGAGTGACGTTGTAACAAGTGTCAGTGATAGTCTAAAACAAGAAACATATGACATTATAGAACCTGATAAAGAAATCAAAACTATATACAATTTTGTACAAGAAGAAAGTTTCCCACAAATTTATAATACAGATTTAAGAAGCCGTTATGGCATAGAAGAAGATGAAAAAGTCATCACGTTTGTATCAAATTTTAGAAAAGTTAAGCGCGTGCCTGATGTCGTAGATACGTTTTACAAAATTAACAAACAAATTAAATCTAAACTATTACTGATCGGTGATGGTCCAGAGTTACAAGTGGCCAGAGAACAAATTAAACAGCTTAATATAGAAGACCAAGTTCTATTTTTAGGTAAACAAGATGAAGTGAATATCTTCTATCAAATGTCTGATTTAACGTTGTTATTAAGTGAAAAAGAAAGCTTTGGACTTGTATTACTTGAAGCTATGCTTACAGGTGTTGTGCCGATTGGTACAAATGCAGGTGGCATTAAAGAAGTCATCAAAAACGGTGAAACGGGTTATACGGTTGATGTCGGTGATACAGATAAAGCGAGTGAATATGCGGTCAAATTATTAACAGATTCAGAACTTTATCGCAAAATGCAAAACGCTATGATTCAAGATGTACGTGAAAGATTCTCATCTAAAGTGATTGCTGATCAGTACGAATCTTGCTACAACGATATGTTAGGAGAATAATATGCGTGAATATCAAGTATTTGAAGATGCGAAATGGATAATTGAAACACTTGAACGTAATGGGCATCAAGCATATTTTGTTGGTGGTTCAGTAAGAGACTATTTAATGGAGAAAGAAATTTCAGACGTTGATATTACAACAAGTGCTTTACCTGATGAAGTTGAACAATTATTTGATAAGACTTTACCAATAGGCAAAGAGCACGGCACGATGATTGTGATGGGTGAAAATCAACAGTATGAAGTGACAACATTTAGAAAAGATGGGGATTATGTTGATCATAGAAGACCTACATCTGTTCAGTTTGTAACGGATTTATATGAAGATGTAGCAAGAAGAGATTTCACAATGAATGCTATCGCTATGGATAAGTCGTATCAACTCCATGATTATTTCAACGGGTTAAACGATATACAATCCAAAATTATAAAAGCTGTCGGAACACCTATTGATCGCATGGAAGAAGACGCATTACGTATTATGAGAGGTGTAAGATTCCAAGCTCAGACAGGCTTTGCACTTGATCACGATACTAAAGACGCCATGCATCAAACAGCACATTCTTTAAGTGCCATTGCAATTGAAAGAATTGTTGTTGAACTTAAAAAAATGATTCAAGGTCAATATATTCATGATACAAAAAAGACTGCTCATGAACTAGAAATATTTAAATATATTCCATTTTTCAAAGAAATTAATCAAACTAGTATCTTCATGCCGGAACATGCCCATTTCGATTTATGGGTGGCTGCATTATGTTATTTATACGAATTAGATTTAACAAGCTTGAACAGTTTGAAAATCAGTAATCAAGAAAAGCGTGATATCTCATCTTACGTTCAATCATTGATAACACTTTCTGAAAATAATATTTCAAAGCAAGATATGATTCATCTCGTATATACGTATCATCGTGATAAAATGAAAGAAATCATTCACTTTATTTCTGAGCATAATGCACAACTGAATATCTCTATCCATCCTACAATTATGAATGACCGTGTAATTGATGAAATATATGATAAACTACCTATATATGATAAATCAGAATTACAAATTAACGGTCAAATATTGATGGCTACATTTAATAAAAAAGGTGGACCATGGATCAAAGATATTTTAAATAAAGTTGAACAAGCTGTTATTAACCTTAAAGTGGATAATACAGAAAATGATTTAATAGAATGGGTGCGAGAGAATGTCAAAATATAAACGTGAAATTATTAAATATTTATATCAAAATAATGAATATTTGTCAGGACAACATATAGCTGAAACGTTAAATTGTTCACGTGTAACAGTTAAAAAAGTCATCGATCAATTGAGAAAAGAAGGCTTTGAAATTGAGTCTATTTCAAATAAGGGATATAAAATCTCAGAAATCCCCACAACTTGGCAAGAAGGCATTGTGAATATTACACTTCAAGATCAAAGTATATTGAATCACGCAATTGTTCAAACACAAGTAGATTCAACACAATTGTTAGCCAAGTCTCGTGTTAATGACATTGATCATGACTTTATTGTTTTGAGTGATGAACAAACAAATGGGAGAGGGCGTTTCCAAAGAGAATGGTCATCTCTTAAAAGTAAAGGGCTTTGGATGTCAGTTGTATTACGCCCAGATATTCCAATTCAAAGAATGTCGACATTTAATCTATTTATAAGCCTTGCTATTCAAGAAGTGATTGAACAGCATTATGGCATTCAAAGTAGAATTAAATGGCCTAATGATATTTATATAGGCGATAAAAAAGTTTGTGGCTTTTTAACAGAAATGATTGCAGATACAGATGGCGTTAATGCGATTACTTGTGGCATTGGTATAAATTTAAACCAAACACAAGAAGATTTCGATCGAGCTGGTCAATCACGTGCGACAAGTTTAAAAATAGAGAATGAACAATCTATAGAACCTTATCAATTTTTGAAATTATTAATAGAGGCTATTGAACTGAGATATGATCAATTTTTAGAATTACCATTCAGTGACATTAAAGAGTTATATAAAAGTAAAAGTATGATTTGGGACAAAAAACTAACTTATACAGAGGGTAAAAAGCAAGTATTTGGTCGAGCAATTGATATACAAGATAATGGGTTCTTAACCGTGATATCTGATGATGGTCAATTACACCAATTTATGAGTGCAGATATCGAAATATAGGAGAGATAATATGGCGCAAAGATACGCTGTTGTAGATTTAGAAACAACCGGAAACCAAATTCAATATGATGAAATCATTCAAATTGGGATAACATTTATAGAAAATAACCAAATTACCGATACATATCATTCATATGTCAAAACGGATTTGGAAATTCCATCTTTCATTCAAGCATTAACCAATATCAATGAATTAGACTTAGAAGAAGCTCCATACTTCGAAGAGATCAGTCAATCATTGTTTAACTTGTTGAAAGATTGTGTATTTGTCGCGCATAATGTTCTATTTGATTTAAACTTTCTCAAATCCCATTTCGAAAAGCATCAAATACAATTCGAACCTAAATTAACAATTGATACGATGGAATTGTTTAAAATCGCATTTCCAAACGAAGAAAGTTATCAGTTAAGTGAATTGAGTCAATCGTTAAAAGTTGATTTAAACCAAGCGCATAGTGCTTATGAGGATGCTAAAGCAACTGCATTATTATTTATCAAAGCCATTCAAAAAATAAATGGTCTTCCGATTGATACCATTAAACAACTTTATTATTTATCTAAATCTTTAAAGCATGATTTAAAGGACGTTCTATTTGAAATTGTAAGAACACATCAAGGTGCCGAAACGCATAATCGCAATATTAAAAAGTACCAGAACATCCATTATTTAAAGCAAATGCCAATACGACATTCTAGTGATCGTACATCAATTACACTCGATGAAGCTTATGATAGAATACTTAAAACGTTTAATTTCGATTATCGTAAAGAACAATATCAACTCGTTCAACAATTGTTCGATTCATTAATGCACAATGAGAATGCTTTAATTGAAGCACCGCTTGGTAGTGGGAAATCGATGAGCTTTGTGCTCGCTGCATTGTTGTATTATTTAGAAACTGGTGAACATATTCTCGTTTCAACACATACGAAGTTACTTCAAAATCAACTGCTAGAACAAGAATTTAATAAAGTCTTAAATGCATTAGATTTAGATTTAAAAGCGATGATTATTAAAAGTAAAGATCATTATATTTCGCTTGGTTTAATCTTAAATATATTACAAGATGATACAGACAACTATGAAGCGACTATTTTAAAAATGCAGTTGCTTGTATGGATTCTTGAAACGGAAACAGGTGACATTGAAGAGCTTCATCTTAAAGGTGGTCAAAAAGTCTTCTTTGAACAAAAACGCACGACTTATGTACCGTTTAAAAATGATATACATTACTATCAATTTATTAAAGAGAGTGCGCAGCATGTAGAGATCGGTATAACAAACCACGCGCATTTGTTACAACATAGTACAGAAGATACCGTATATCAATTGTTCAAACATATCATTGTTGATGAAGCACATCGTATTCAAGATTACGCACTTAATCAAGTAACAGATGATTTAAGTTACCAACATATTAAATATCATCTCGGTTTATTAGGTAAAAATGAGCAAGAAAAATTATTTAAGCGATTAGATAAATTAGAAAATAGAAGAGTCATTGAACAATATCCTATTGAACCAATCGATATTTATCAACTGAAACGTGATATTGATTTACTGCACGAACAAAACGAACAATTATTTGATGATTTAATGGCTCAAATTTCAGATAAGCATCAAGAATCACATGAAGATGATAAACAAATTCATTACTTCTATGATATTGATGTCGCGAATATATCTGAAATATTTAAACGACAAATTAGTACAATCAATCAAATATTATCTAGATTTAAATCTTACTCACACGCACATGTTAAAGCGTTCAAGAAAGAGTTAATTTATATTTATCATCAATATACTAAAATTTATAACATGATTAAGTCTGGTCAAGTGCCATTCGTATCCATTAAGAAAATATCTCAGAAATCTACACTTTCACTATTTGTTAAAAAAGCAGAAGTTAAAGATTTACTGAATGAAGTGTTTATAGAGCAATTCAATAGCAATATTTTCATTTCTGGGACATTAACCGTTAATCATTCATTTACATCATTTAAATCTATGTTTCCTGAAGACATTCAATTTAACACTTATTATTTAAATGATATTTACGACTTGAAAAATCAAGCAACATGTTTTGTACCGGAAAATATGCCGACTTATCAATATCATCAACAAGATGACTATATAGAAACGATTGTTAGTTATTTATCTACATTTGTAAGTGAAACAAATCAAAAATGTTTAGTACTGTTTACGAACTATGCGATGTTGTATCAAGCATATCGATACATGGAAGAACTTGAAATCTTTGATGATTATGTCGTATTAATGCAGCAACAACATTCACACGTATACAAACTCGTACAACAGTTTAATCAATTTGATAAGACGATTTTACTAGGTACTTTATCATTCTTTGAAGGATTTGATTATCAATCTTCAGGTATTAAATGTGTCATGATGACGAAGTTACCGTTTATACATCAAGATGATCCACGATACCATTTAATGAAAGATGAATTTGACAATCCATTTAAAGACTTTGTCTTGCCAGACGCTGTAACTAAATTTAGACAAGGCATCGGTCGATTAATTCGAAACAAACATGACCAAGGTTTATTAATTTGCTTTGATAGACGAATATTAGATAGTAATTACAGTAAATACTTTATTAATGCATTAGGTGAAATACCTGTTATCGAAGGCGATTTAAATAAATTCCAAGATAAACTAAGAAAATATCCAAACAGATAGCAGTTGTATGCATAATTTGATAAAATAACTATAGGTAATTTATTTGAATAGGAGAAATAATAATGAATATTACGATTAAACAAGCTAAAGATTATGTCAATCAAGAAGTGACAATCGGTGCTTGGATTGCAAACAAGCGATCAAGTGGGAAAATAGCATTTTTACAATTAAGAGACGGAACAGGATTTATGCAAGGTGTCGTTGTAAAAGCTGAAGTATCAGAAGACATCTTCCAATTAGCTAAATCATTAACACAAGAAACATCTGTTTATGTTACGGGTACAATTACAGAAGATGACCGTTCTAAATTTGGCTATGAAATGCAAGTAAGTGGTGTAGAAGTCATTTCAGAATCACATGATTATCCAATCACACCGAAAAATCATGGTACAGAATTCTTAATGGATCACAGACATTTATGGTTACGTTCTAAACGTCAACATGCCGTTATGAAAATTAGAAACGAAATTATTCGTGCGACATATGAATTCTTTAACGAAAGTGGATTCACTAAAATTGATCCACCAATTTTAACAGGTAGTGCACCTGAAGGTACAAGTGAATTGTTCCATACGAAATATTTCGATGAAGATGCATTCTTATCTCAAAGTGGTCAATTATACTTAGAAGCTGCAGCTATGGCGCATAATAGAGTATTTAGTTTCGGTCCAACTTTCAGAGCTGAAAAATCAAAAACAAGAAGACATTTAATTGAATTCTGGATGATCGAAGGCGAAATGGCATTTATGAAACATGACCAAAGCTTAGAAGTTCAAGAAAATTACGTACACCACATCGTTAAAGCTGTGTTGGCAAATTGTAAATTAGAATTAGAACTTCTTGAAAGAGATACTTCTAAGTTAGAACAAGTTTCAACACCATTCCCAAGAATCACTTACGATGATGCCATTAAATTCTTACATCAAGAAGGATTCGATGATATTGAATGGGGCGACGATTTCGGTTCTCCTCATGAAACTGCAATTGCAAACCATTATGATAAACCAGTATTTATCATTAATTATCCAACAAAAATTAAACCATTCTATATGGAACCAAACCCTGAAAATCCAGACACTGTATTATGTGCAGATTTAATCGCACCAGAAGGTTACGGAGAGATCATTGGTGGTTCTGAAAGAATTAGTGATTTAGATTTAATTAATCAAAGAATTAATGAACATGGTTTAGATCCTGAAGCATATAGTTATTACACTGACTTAAGAAAATACGGAAGTGTACCACATAGTGGATTTGGCTTAGGACTTGAAAGAACAGTAGCATGGTTAAGTGGCGTAGAACACGTTAGAGAAACTGCACCATTCCCACGTTTATTAAATCGATTATATCCATAATAATATGCGAGTCTGGGAGCTGAATAGTGATCCCAGACTCTATATTTTTATAATGAAGTAGGTGAAAAAATGTATACAAGTGCTATGTTAAAAGAAAAGCCAGTCGTTGTTCAAAGAGCTTTGTTTGATCATTATGCCAATTTAGGATTAAATGAAAAACAATTCGTTATCCTTATTAAATTGTTGGATCAAGAGAATGATCGTAACTTACAACCTCCATTAGAAGATATCCAACGTGGCACGACATTATCTATACAAGAAGTAAGTCATATCATTAATCAACTTTCTCAATTAAAAATTATAGACATTAAAATTGAAAAAGATGACCAACATAAATATAATGAATTCATATCATTTGATCCTATGTATGAACAACTCGCATTAATCAAAAACGAAGTAATGCAACAAGGTACAGTAGAAGATCAAAACTTACAATTCAAGAAACTATTCCAAGAATTCGAATCCACTTTCGGTCGACCATTAACACCATTAGAAGTGCAAACATTAAACCACTGGATTGATACTGATAAACATTCAAACGAACTCATTATGAGCGCACTTAACGAAGCGCATAGTTTAGATAAACTCAGCATCAAATATATCGACCGTATCTTATTGAACTGGAAGAAGAAGAACATCACGACTGTTGAATCTTCCAAAGAAGAAAGTGAAAAGTTTAATCAAACTAAAAAAGTAAAGCAAAATGTTAATTTAATCCCGACTTTTGATTGGGTAAATGGGGAGAATCCTTATGATAAGTAAAAAGAAAGCATTAGAAATGATGGATGTTATTGATGAAATGTTTCCAGATGCTGAATGTGAACTCGTTCATGATAATCCATTTGAACTAACAATCGCAGTATTACTTTCTGCACAGTGTACAGACGTACTCGTCAACAAAGTGACGAAATCGCTTTTTGAAAAGTATAAAACTCCTGAAGACTATTTAAATGTAAGTTTAGAAGAACTTCAAAATGACATTCGCTCAATCGGTTTATACCGCAATAAAGCTAAAAATATTCAAAAACTTTGTCAGTCATTGTTAGATAATTTTAATGGTGTCGTACCAAGTACACATCAAGAATTAGAATCATTAGCTGGTGTAGGGCGTAAAACAGCGAATGTTGTGATGAGTGTAGCATTCGGGGAACCATCATTAGCAGTAGACACACATGTAGAACGCGTATCTAAACGTCTTGCAATATGTAGAATTAAAGACAATGTGCGCCAAGTTGAAGATCGTTTATGTAGTATCATTCCAAGAGAAAGATGGACAAAAAGTCACCATCAGCTTATATTCTTTGGACGCTATCACTGTGTAGCACGTAAACCGAAATGTGAAGTATGTCCATTATTTGCAGATTGTAGAGAAGGGCAAAAACGATTAAAAGCTGGGTTAGTAAAGGTTGAAGGCGCATGATACAAAAAAATGATTTCATAGAACTTGAACAACAAATAGAACCACTTGTTAAAAATAAAAAGCTTAAAACAAATGAAGCACATCAATTGTTAGATCAATATTATCATTTGATCATTGCTTATATAGAACAAATCAATCAAATAGAAACGTTTGATATAGCGCATATCGAAGAATATCCAGTTATACCAATGAATTTTGAAGAACGCTACCACTATATAAACGAGAGAATATATCACTTTATGGGATATAGACAAATGGTAACATTGAAAGAAGAATTAATTAGAATGAACGCGAGATATCAGATTCAACTTAAAAGAGCCGCACAACGTGAAAGCGGAGAATAGAAAATATTATAATCAAAAAAGCATCACATCCTTTGCGGGATGTGATGCTTTTTCTATATCTTAGTCATCTTTCTCTTCTTTCGCAGCTTGTTTTGCTGCATCTGAGGTTGAACTACTATTGTCAGAGTCTGAATCTGAATCTTCGGATGTTGGTGTTTCTGTCGTTTGTTCTTCAGTTGTTACGTTCTGATTAGTAGATGACTGTTGTTGTGTATTATTTTGTTGTGTTGTAGATGAATTTGAATTCGTCTGTGGTTCATTTGTTGTTACATTATTATTATTATTTGAGAAGTTATAGTTATTTTGCTGATTACTACTATTACCAGAGCTAGGTGCTGAGCTTGATGTTGTATTATTGTCTTCATTACCTGCAACACTTAAGCTTTTACCGCTTCCTGTTACTGAATCTGGTTTTTCGAAGTCTGCACCGTCATAATTAGAGATTTCTGACATAACTTCATTGAATAATATTTGTGGTTTAATTTGTTCATCATGTCCTAAGAATGAGTTCTCACCGTATTCTTTAACTTTGTTGAAGCCCATCCATACTGACATAGTGTATTGTGGTGTATAACCTGTAATCCAAACGTCTTTCGCTGCATTTTCAGGTAATTGATATTCAGTATATACTTCATCACCATAAGTACCAGTACCTGTTTTAGCTGCTACGTTCACACCGTTAATGCCATATCCATAAGCTGAACCGTATGCTTGGAATGTTCCTTTCAGCATTTCAGTTAACATGTATGCTGTGTAATCTTCCATAGCTTTATGGCTTTCGCTTGAGAATTTGATTGTTTCATCATCTTGAGTGACAACTTTTCTAATTGATTTTGCTTCGTTATAAGTACCACCATTACCCATAGTCGCAAATGCTGACGCTAATTGAGTAGGGGAGAATTCTGATTGTGACCCACCCAGTACTTCTGAAGGTCCAATTTCATCTTTATAATTTAAATTCACTTTAGAAGCAAAGTCTTTAACTGCTTTTTCACCAGCGTTTTGGTTTGTTTCTTGCCAAGATTTCAATGCTGGAATGTTATATGATCTTGCTAATGCATCAGCCATTGTAACTGAGCCGTGACCTTGACCATCATAGTTCTTGAAGATACTACCATTGATATTATACTCGCTTTCATCTTGGAACTTATGGTTTGTCGCATATTGCATATTCTCAATTGCTGGACCATAGGCTAATATCGGTTTAAGTGATGAACCTGTAGGATGAACGTCTGTTGCTTGGTTTCTATCAACTACATCTTTGTAATCTTTACCACCACTGATACCGACTAATTTACCAGTCTTCGTATCTACTATAGATGAACCAGTAATTTGGTCTTTATTCTTGTAGAATGTACCGTTATCAACTGACTCTTGTAATGTTTTTTGAACATCTTTATCCATGTTTGTGTAGATTTTAAGACCGCTTGTCATAATATCATTTAATGATTGACCTTTGAACGCTTTGTTCTGAGTAATTTCTTGTTTAACGTAGTTAATATAAGAAGCGTACTCATTGTCAGGCGTATCAGTCATTGCATCGTTTCTTTCTTCAACTGTACGTTTAACTAAGTTCTTATCGATAGGTGTATCTTGTGCTTCTTTCATTTCTTTCTTAGTAATTCTACCGTGTCTTTCCATTAAATAAAGAACAGTGTCTTTACGTTTTTCAGCCGCTTCAGGATTATCATAAATGTTATATTGGTTTGGCACTTGTGGTAAACCTGCTAAGTAAGCTGTTTCAGCTAAGTTTAAATCTTTTAATTTCTTATTGAAGTAATATTTAGCTGCTGTTTGAGAACCGTAAATACCATCTGAGTAATAGATTTTGTTTAAGTACATTTCAAAGATTTCATCTTTTGAATATTCTTGTTCTAATCTATAAGAAAGGTAAGCTTCTTGAGCTTTTCTTTCGATGGATTTCTTATCTGTTAAGAATGAACGTTTTACAACTTGTTGTGTTAATGTAGATGCACCTTGTGAACCAAAGCCACCTGTAAAGTTCTTCATAACTGCTCCAGATAAACGTTTGTAGTCTAATGCACCATGATCGTAGAAGCGATTATCTTCAGTTGCGAGTACAGCATCTTTCATTTGGTCTGGAACATCGTCAAATTTAACATGTTCTCTCTTTTGTCCCATATAGAGGGTCGTGACAAGTTTATTATTTTTGTCATAAATTTTAGTTGGTAATTGGTCTTTAAGCGCACTTTCATTGAAAGCAGGAGCTTTCCAAGCATAATATGCAAATACGAGAACACCTATGATTACCATTGCTAAGAATGCTAGCACGAGAATACCGAACACCTTAATTATCGTCCTTTTGATATTCCTCTTCTTCTTAGGTTGTTCTTTACCATTTTTACTATTAGAAGCTTTTGATTGACTCATTTGAGCGCCTCACTTTCTGTTTTTATCAATTGATCAACTATTGTTATGTAGTTAATTCTTGGTTTAAATTGGATTGGTATTAAGTAACCATCAGTTTCAATCTCTTTAAGCGTGATGGACTTCTTGCCTCCAGATTTATATCTGTCCCAATATACCATAAACTTCCTAAAAGGCAATAAAAATACGCTATCATGATAGCTAAATTTTATCAACAAAAAACATATACCTTTTTGGTTTAATACTTGTTCCATATGTGATACTTGGTGATCGTGGATATTATTTAAAGGGAAACTTGTTTTATTTTTCGTTTCCTTAGCTTCAAAATCAATATAGTATCCATTATAAACACCGTTATAATCTGTTGTTGAAGGCTTTCTAAAATAAGCTTCTTTAATGACAGCTTTTTGTCTTTTAGGGTAGTCAACATCAACAATTTGAATAGGTGTCGGTTTCTTATGAATAACTGCTATATTTTCTAATCTGAAGTATTCATTGGATTTATCAATTTCCTCCTCTAATCTCATACCCCGTTTACCATATTGTATTCTACTATATTTAGGGTCATCTTGGATTGAGACTTTAGAAGTATTTTTTGTTACTTTTTTTCCGTTTGGATAATTCAAATTCATCACCTAGCTTCATATCATAAAACTCTAAATATTATACCTTATTTCATTATAAGTTACAAAAGTTTTTTATGATACATAAATATTCTAGAACTTTTCTAGTTATGTTATCATTTTATCGTGAGCACATTTAAAATACAAACTTCATTAATAGTAGGTGTAGCGATGATACAAGAACTTTTAAATAAATTAAATGACATGCTAGATATTTTCCAACATGCGAAGGACGATCATGAATACGACTTTTATAAAGATGTCGTACCATTTGTAGAACAAGTCGATGTTCTGCTAGACAAACTTGCTGTACATCAAGATGCCGTATTGAAATTACAATATATGAATGAACAGAAATTCCAACTCTTAATTAGTAACTACAAAGAATTGTCTGTAGAATGCCATTATAAACGTACAAGTAAGAAACTCTTCTTTGAAAAGCATAAAGCCGTACAACATGATTTAAATTATATTTATACCCATATAGGTGATTTATCATGACGTCTGTATATTTTACAGGATACAAACCGTTCGAACTGAATATTTTCAAAAATGATCAGGCTGAAGTAAAAGTCATCAAAGCATATCTTAAAGAAATCATTGAGCAAGAAATAGAAGAAGGTATGGAGTGGGTCATCATTTCAGGTCAATTAGGATTTGAGCTTTGGGCAGCAGAAGTGACAATTGAAATGAAAAATAAATTCCCTCAATTGAAACTTGCGATATTGACACCATTTTTAAACCATTATAATAAATGGAACGAAACAAACCAACAAGCTTACCAAAATATTGTTACACATGCAGACTATGTCAATGCGATTCATCAAAGTGAGTATCAAGGTGGGTTCCAATTTCAACAAGCCAATGAATTTATACTCGATAATACGGATAAGACGATATTATTTTATGATGATGAACAAGAAGCATCACCTAAATACTTCAAAAGTAAGTTAGTTGATTTTGCTGAAAAGACAAACTATACTTATAATGTTATTACATTCATGGATTTACAAGACTTTATGGAATTTAATTATAATAATGACAACGAATCATATTAAATGAGGTGTAAAAATGGCTGATGTAACATTAAAGCTATCTGCAAAAGATATTTATGAAAAGGAATTTGAAAGAGGTTTAAGAGGTTTCAAAACTGAAGAAGTAGATGCTTTTTTAGATGACATTATTTCAGACTATCAAAAAATGGCTGAATTAAATAACGAAGTCATCAAATTAACAGAAGAAAATTCTAAACTTAAAAAAGAAATCGAACAGTTAAGAATCCGTGTCGCGTCAGGCAGACCACAAGGTTCTCAACAATACAATTCTAATAATGTAGATATCTTGAAACGAATTTCTAATCTTGAAAAAGCAGTATTTGGCGAATAAATGATAGTTATTTAACGCTGTTTATGCTATAATTCTTTGTTGAGTGGTATTTCGGATAATCGCTACGTTAAGTAGAGGAAAGTCCATGCTCACACATTCTGAGATGAATGTAGTGTTCGTGCTTGGCGAAACAATAAGCCAGGGCAATTAATTGAC
Source organism: Mammaliicoccus sp. J-M41 (assembly GCF_022385935.1). NCBI lineage: Bacteria > Bacillati > Bacillota > Bacilli > Caryophanales > Staphylococcaceae > Mammaliicoccus > Mammaliicoccus sp. J-M41. The sequence goes on from NZ_JAJNIR010000009.1 coordinate 85,108, forward strand.
GGCAACGAAATAACCTAAGTTAGTAATAATATGGTTAAAGTAGTTTGAAAGTGCCACAGTGACGTAGCTTTTACAGAAATGTAAAAGGTGGAACGCGGTAAACCCCTCGAGTGAGCAATCCAAAATTGGTAGGAGCACTTCTTTGACGGAAATGAACGGAATAAGAAGGTATGTAATCATACAGACAGATGATTATCACTGGCGTACGAGTGTAACTAGTACACGTTAGCAGTACTAAAGGACAAAACATGGCTTACAGATTTATCACTTACTAGTGTCGCTCTCCCAAGTAGGAGAGCTTTTTATTTGTAAATAATTATAATTTAAATATAAAGGAGTATATGCATGTATCAATTACTCGCTACTAGTCCAATGGGATTAGAATCAATTGTTGCTAGAGAAGTTCAAGAATTAGGATATGAAACAAAAGTAGAAAACGGTCGCGTACTTTTTGAAGGTGATGAAACAGCAATCGTTAAATCAAATTTATGGTTAAGAACTGCTGACAGAGTCAAAATCGTAGTAGGACGTTTCCATGCAACAACTTTTGACGAATTATTCGAAAAGACGAAATCATTACCATGGGAAGATGTAATTGGCGCTCAAGGTATGTTCCCAGTTCAAGGTAAAAGTGTTAAATCTAAATTATTCAGCGTATCCGACTGTCAAGCAATCGTTAAAAAAGCGATAGTTGAGAGATTGAAACATGCGTATCAAATTAAAGGTTGGATCGATGAAACAGGTAGTAAATACCAAGTTGAAGTATCATTGCTGAAAGACGAAGCTTTATTAACAATCGACACTTCAGGTTCAGGACTTCATAAAAGAGGTTACCGTTTAGCACAAGGTGACGCACCAATGAAAGAAACATTAGCTGCAGCACTTGTAAGATTAACAAACTGGAGCGGTGAAACACCATTTATCGATCCATTCTGTGGTTCAGGTACACTTGCAATAGAAGCAGCACTCATCGCTCAAAATATTGCACCAGGATTTAACCGTGATTTTGCGAGTGAAGATTGGGATATCATACCAGAAGGATTATATGACCAATTAAGACAAGAAGCAGATGATGCGGCATTATATGATAAAGAAATTAATATCATAGCAAGTGATATCGATCCTAAAATGGTTGAAATTGCGAAAGACAACGCAACAGAAGTTGGGTTAGGGGACATCATTCAATTTAAAGTCCAAGATGTTCATAACCTAGAAGTACCAGAAGGACCCGTTTCAATAATCGGGAACCCACCATATGGCGAACGTATCGGTGAACGAAGTGAAGTAGAAGCAATGTACAAACACTTAGGCGAAATCATGAAACAAAACGACCAAGCATCATTATATATGCTTACAAGCTATAAAGAATTTGAACCATTAGTAGGTAAGAAAGCCACAAAAAGAAGAAAACTCTTTAACGGCTATATCGAATGTACGTACTATCAATATTGGGGCAAACGAAATAAATAGATAGTAGGAAAGAGGAAACCACCTGCAGAGCAGGTGGTTTTTTGGTTTGGAGAAAGGTGGGGATGTATGGTTTGGACTAGATCTAATATCTCTTGGCTTAAGTAGGGAGTTAAGCTATGACTTGGACAATCTCTCGGCTTAATTAGAGCGTTAAGCCATGACTGTACTGAACCCAAAAATCTAAACCTTAATTAGTATATTATTTCAAAGGTTTGTCTCCTGTAATTTTTGGGAGATAAGC